>NZ_SDKL01000189.1:0-1256 GCF_004123125.1 Geobacillus sp. PK12 | reverse complement strand
GTGACGATCGTCGTTCGCCGTTGCATGAGCGCGGTGAATCAAAAGCGATGAGCGAGCATGACTTTGTGCCGTCTGAACCGGTCACCATTGTGCTGTCGGAAATGGGCTGGGTACGCAGCGCCAAAGGGCATGACATCGATCCTACTGGACTGAGCTATAAAGCGGGCGATAGTTTCCGCGCAGTAGCGAAAGGCAAGAGCAACCAGCCCGTGGTGTTCATTGACTCCACCGGCCGCAGCTACGCGCTGGATCCGATCTCGCTGCCTTCTGCGCGCGGTCAGGGTGAGCCGCTGACGGGCAAACTCACGCCGCCGCCGGGTGCGACGATTGAACAGGTGCTGATGGCTGCAGACGATCAGCCGTTGCTGATGGCATCGGATGCGGGTTATGGCTTCGTATGTACCTTCAACGATCTGGTCGCACGTAACCGCGCAGGTAAAGCGATTATTACGTTGCCGGATAATGCGAAAGCGCTGACGCCGATCGAGATCAAAGGCGATGATAATCTGTTAATGGCGATCACCGCCGCGGGCAGAATGCTGCTGTTCCCTGTCTCTGATTTGCCACAGTTGTCGAAAGGCAAGGGCAATAAGATCGTGTCCATGACCTCGGCTGATTTTGCGGAAGGTAAAGACCGTCTGACCTGGCTGTATCTGCTACCACCACAGGCTTCCGTCACACTGTATTTCGGTAAGCGTAAGCTGGTGCTGCGTCCGAATGAGCTTCAGAAATATCAGGGTGAGCGCGGGCGGAAAGGCACATTGCTGCGTGGGCTACAGCGTATCGACCGAATTGAGGTGGATGCACCGCAGCAGGTTAATACTGGCAGCAGCGAA
This sequence comes from Geobacillus sp. PK12, assembly GCF_004123125.1. NCBI lineage: Bacteria > Bacillati > Bacillota > Bacilli > Caryophanales > Anoxybacillaceae > Geobacillus > Geobacillus sp. PK12. The sequence continues at coordinate 420 of NZ_SDKL01000189.1, read as the reverse complement.
GAATAAATCCTCTGTATATAAAAGAGTGCAAAGGCGGTGTTATACCGCCTTTCTTTGATGTCTGGTTGCTATCCAGCAGCAAATTGAATCACCGTGTGTTTTAGCGCGAAATCGCTATACTAGCGGCGGCTGTTGGTTAATGAGGTTGCTATGTTATCCATTTTGCGTTTTTTTGTTGTTGTTATATTTTCGATTTTGATCTGTATTTTCGGCTTGTTTTACTGCCTGTTCAGCCCTCGAAATCCCCGCCATGTGGCGACCTTTGGTCATCTTTTTGGTCGCTTATCCGTGGTGTTTGGCCTGAAAGTCGACATGCGGATACCGGAAGACGCGGCGCATTACGGCAACTGTATCTATATCGCGAATCATCAGAACAACTACGATATGGTCACGGTATCCAGCGCGGTTCAGCCTCGCACC
>NZ_SDKL01000188.1:0-1211 GCF_004123125.1 Geobacillus sp. PK12 | reverse complement strand
CGAAGTTCGTGGTGCTCGTACCCATAATCTCAAGAATATCAATCTGATAATCCCTCGTGACAAGCTGATCGTTATCACCGGTCTGTCTGGTTCGGGTAAGTCATCGCTGGCGTTCGACACGCTGTATGCCGAAGGGCAGCGGCGCTATGTGGAATCCCTCTCCGCCTACGCCCGTCAGTTCTTGTCGCTGATGGAAAAACCGGATGTCGACCATATAGAAGGGCTGTCGCCCGCCATCTCTATCGAACAAAAATCCACTTCACACAACCCGCGTTCGACGGTCGGGACGATTACCGAAATTCATGACTACCTGCGTTTGCTGTTTGCCCGCGTGGGTGAACCGCGCTGCCCAGAGCATGATGTGCCGCTGGATGCGCAGACGGTCAGCCAAATGGTGGACAACGTGCTGGCGCAGCCGGAAGGTAAACGCCTAATGCTGCTGGCGCCGATTGTGAAAGATCGCAAAGGCGAGCACAGCAAGACGCTGGAAAACCTGGCGTCACAGGGTTACATCCGCGCCCGTATCGACGGCGAGGTGTGCGATCTGTCCGATCCGCCAAAACTGGAATTACAGAAAAAACACACCATCGAAGTTGTCGTCGATCGCTTTAAAGTGCGAGAAGACTTGGCGCAGCGCCTGGCGGAGTCGTTTGAAACTGCGCTGGATCTGTCCGGTGGTAGCGTAGTCGTGGCCGATATGGACGATCCAACACAGCCTGAACTGCTATTTTCGGCGAATTTTGCCTGTCCAGTGTGTGGCTACAGCATGCACGAGCTGGAACCGCGTATGTTTTCGTTCAACAACCCGGCGGGCGCGTGCCCAAGCTGTGATGGTCTGGGCGTACAGCAGTTCTTCGATCCGGTTCGCGTGGTGCAAAACGCGGAGCTGTCGCTGGCGGGCGGAGCGATTCGCGGCTGGGATCGCCGCAATTTCTATTATTTCCAGATGCTGCGCTCGCTGGCGGAGCACTACAAATTTGACGTCGATGCCCCGTTTGAAGACCAGACTGCAGCGGTGCAGAAAGTGATTCTGTACGGCTCCGGTAAAGAGAACGTTGAATTCAAATATATCAACGATCGTGGTGATACCTCGGTACGTCGTCATCCGTTTGAAGGCGTGCTGCACAATATGGAGCGCCGCTATAAAGAGACGGAGTCCACGGCGGTGCGCGAAGAGTTGGCGAAATTCATCAGCAATCGCTCCTGCGCCA
>NZ_SDKL01000019.1:0-20806 GCF_004123125.1 Geobacillus sp. PK12 | reverse complement strand
ATCTAAGCGTGAAGCCCCCCTCAAGATGAGATTTCCCACCGCGCAAAGCGGGTAAGATCCCTCGAAGATGACGAGGTCGATAGGTCCGAGGTGGAAGCGTGGTGACACGTGGAGCTGACGGATACTAATCGATCGAGGGCTTAACCTATAAGCGGCTTCTTCCGACGGTTATCTAGTTTTGAGGGAATGAAAAAACTCTTGACAGCTCAGCGCGAATCATTATAATAGTAAATGTCTAAAGAGATGTCATTTCGCAGCAGCTCAGTGACGAGCATTTGCATCATCGGATGAACTGCGAGTTGCCTTGACACGTCCAGCTTCTTTGAATCGGCTGGCAGAGGAAGAGGCAGGGCATCTTATTGGGAGAATTGACCTTCGTTATGATTCCGCAGTAGCTCAGTGGTAGAGCAATCGGCTGTTAACCGATTGGTCGCAGGTTCGAATCCTGCCTGCGGAGCCATCGTGGAGAGCTGTCCGAGTGGTCGAAGGAGCACGATTGGAAATCGTGTAGGCGTGAATAGCGCCTCAAGGGTTCGAATCCCTTGCTCTCCGCCATGATCCATCAGCATGGCCCGTTGGTCAAGTGGTTAAGACACCGCCCTTTCACGGCGGTAACACGGGTTCGAATCCCGTACGGGTCACTTCTTTGTGGAGGATTAGCTCAGCTGGGAGAGCACTTGCCTTACAAGCAANNTCGACGCATCTGGCATCTTTGAATCAGCTTGTAGAGGAAGAGGCAACGAACAACAACACTAAAAGTATTGTGAAAATCAACTTACTTTCTTATCGCCGCGGGGTGGAGCAGTCCGGTAGCTCGTCGGGCTCATAACCCGAAGGTCGCAGGTTCAAATCCTGCCCCCGCAACCAAAAATGGTCCCGTAGTGTAGTGGTTAACATGCCTGCCTGTCACGCAGGAGATCGCGGGTTCGAGTCCCGTCGGGACCGCCATCTTTCCAAAAATGCATGATGCAACGAATCATGTGATCGGTGAAATACGGCTCGGCAGCTCAGTCGGTAGAGACGAGCATCCGCTTCATCGAATTCGCATCGAGTTGCCTCGACGCATCCAGCATCTTGGAATCCGCTGGCAGAGGAAGAGGCACAATGCAGCACAAGTAAAGCAGCGTAAAACTTGATACGGCTCGGTAGCTCAGTCGGTAGAGACGAGCATCCGCATCGTCGAATCTGCTGCGAGTTGTCCCGACGCACCCAGCTTCTTCGAATTGGCTGGCAGAGGAAGGGACACAAAAGTCATCAACGAACAAGGGAAAAATAAGATACGGCTCGGTAGCTCAGTCGGTAGAGCAAAGGACTGAAAATCCTTGTGTCGGCGGTTCGATTCCGTCCCGAGCCACCATATAATTGATAGCAAGCTGACTTAGCTCTATTGGCAGAGACGAGCATCCGCTTCATCGAATCGATTGCGAGTTGTCCCGACGCACCCAGCTTCTTCGAATTGGCTGGTAGAGGAAGGGACACAACAAATGAACAATGAGCCACGATTTATATCATAATTATGCCGACTTAGCTCAATTGGTAGAGACGAGCACTTGCTTCGTCGAGTCGGCTTCGAGTTGCCTCGACGCATCCTGCTTCCTCGAATCAGCTTGTAGAGGAAGAGGCACAGAGCACAACAATGAGCCACCTTCTTGCATTTGTTTTATGCCGACTTAGCTCAATTGGTAGAGCAACTGAATCGTAATCAGTAGGTTGCGGGTTCAAGTCCTGCAGTCGGCACCATTCCTTGGAGGGGTAGCGAAGTGGCTAAACGCGGCGGACTGTAAATCCGCTCCCTTTGGGTTCGGCGGTTCGAATCCGTCCCCCTCCACCATTTTAACAAAGGGGCATAGTTTAATGGTAGAACAGAGGTCTCCAAAACCTCCGGTGTGGGTTCGATTCCTACTGCCCCTGCCATTCCTATCATGATTATGGCGACTATGGCGAAGTGGTTAACGCACCAGATTGTGGCTCTGGCATGCGTGGGTTCGATTCCCACTAGTCGCCCTTCACTTACAACGTTGGGGTATAGCCAAGCGGTAAGGCAACGGACTTTGACTCCGTGATGCGTTGGTTCGAATCCAGCTACCCCAGCCACGGATGCGGAAGTAGTTCAGTGGTAGAACACCACCTTGCCAAGGTGGGGGTCGCGGGTTCGAGTCCCGTCTTCCGCTCTCGATCAAGGCGGCATAGCCAAGTGGTAAGGCAGAGGTCTGCAAAACCTTTACCCCCGGTTCGAATCCGGGTGCCGCCTCCATATCTAATGAATAAAAAAGTGTTGACAGTTGAAAGATGATTTGGTAAATTATTAATTGTCGCGCCGATGTGGCGGAATTGGCAGACGCGCACGACTCAAAATCGTGTGGGGTAGCCCCCCGTGTGGGTTCGACTCCCACCATCGGCATCGAAAATAGGAGAAAGGCTTTAGGGACAAGGGGTTTCACGTAAGTGAAATCCCTTGTTTTTTATTTACCGAATACGATTCGAGAAAAGAAAATCGTGTGCGTACAATCGTGTTCGGTGAGGTGAAATGGAAAGTGAAAAGAATAGAAAATGAGAGAAAATTGCAGAGAAAGAGCAAGAGAGGAAGAAGAGGAGAGCTAAGTCGTGAGGAGTTATTGCTAATATCTGATGACATAGGAGAAATTGAATACACATTTGAGGAATTGTTAGAGATATTTATTGAGGATTGCGAACTAAGAAATTTGCGGGAACATACGATTAAATATTACCGCAGTGAGTTAAATGCGTTTATAAAACTGCTGAAAGAGCAAGAAATCGAGTTGCGTGTAAGTGAATGGACAGGAGAAACCATTAAGCGAAATGTCATTATGTACATGAAAGAAAAAGGTCTTAAGACAGTCAGTATCAATTCCCGTTTGAGGGCTTTAAGGGCGTTTTTTAACTTTTTGGAAGGACGGAATCTCATAAAAAGCAATCCGATGAAAGACATCAAATTGTTGAAGGATAGAAAAAGGATTGTAGAAACATTTGATAATCAGCAGATAAAGTCGTTATTTAAAGCATGCGACCTTCGTACGTTTGTAGGTTTAAGGGATTATACGATTATGATGTTGCTGTTGGAAACGGGAGTTCGAGTAAATGAATTGGTGGGCATAAAAACAACGGATATCATTTGGGAACAAAAAGTCATCCGCGTTCGAAACACAAAAGGTGGCTTCGAACGTTTTGTTCCTATTCAAGATAAAATGATTAATCAGCTGTAGATGAGCATTTTTCATTACAATAATTTCCATGCTTTAAGAGACAAACAGGGTCCCCCTTAGGCGACATGGAGCTGTTTTTTGATCACATCAATGGGAATCTCTTGCTTCGCGGCGTTATAAATGAACTCGACGACGCTGTGGCCTTTCCGTGATCGAAGAAGCTCCAGTCCAGCGGAAAGGTTTTGTTGGGATTCGGCGATGCTGTACACGCAGGCCAAGAGCACCACCGCCCAATACCGTTTCACCGCCCGAATGTGGCGAACGCGGTATCCATCCAGCTTCATCAGAAAAGGCTTTTTTATCCTCTTCAAGATCCTTCTTTCCTTTGTTCTGGAAATAATCCACCACATGCTGGTCTGTGGCAAGATAGTTACCGATAAGCCCATCTTGTCTTTTCACTCTCTTCAGTACTCCTTGTGCCTCTAATGACCTGCATGCCTGATTGACAGGTTGCTGTGGCTTTTTTTCTCCCAATATTCGATTGGTAATTTCTCTATCGGTCAAACCGCTATGTTCCTGTAGAAGTTGAATAATCCTTTCCTTTAATGTTTTCACTACTCATCCCCCACATATATTAGCTTCTCATTGAATTTTACAATTTTCTGGTTAACGTAAACAATAGCATCATGAATTCACTCTTTACATGGTACGACATTATAGCATTTAGTAGTGTTTTGTTCGACAAAAAAGTACGAATTTGTCTTATAAATTCGCACTTATGTGTATATGATAAAGTGATTTCACTATAAAACTATAAAGGAGGTGTTTTTTGCAAGCAAAAAGTGCAGAGAATTGCAAGAAAAAATACATAGGCTTGCCGGCTCAATGAATTTACCTTTCAACCGAGTGAGAAGGGAGCGACTGAACGGCAGAAAGCGCGTGCCGCAAGCGGTAGCTCTCTCCCGTAAACGCGAGAATGTGGGCGTGATGGACCAAACGATCCACCAGCGCTGCCGTCAGGCGGTTGTCCCCAAACACTCGATTCCACTGTCCAAACTCTAAATTCGATGTCACGATGACACTTTTTCGTTCATAACAATCGGCAATGATGTGAAACAGCAGTTCCGATCCCTGCTTTTGAAAAGGTACATAGCCGAGTTCGTCCAAAATCAACAACTCGCATGTGTCGATTTGCCGTTTGAGCCGTCCGAGGATGCCGTCTTTTAACGCCTCTTCGAGCTGGGCGACAAGATCGGCGACACGGAAAAACCGAACTTCATGGCCCCGTTCACACGCTTTTAATCCTAATGCGGTGGCGAGATGGGTTTTTCCTGTTCCCGGCGAACCTAAAAGCAGGACGTTCTGTTTTTGCTCCAAAAAGCGAAGGTCGCAAAGTTCTTCCTTCGAGGTCGTGGTCGGCCAATGAATCTGATCCGACCATTCGTAATCTTTGAGCCATTTCAACTCCCGGAACTTCGCCTTCTTGATCAATCGAGCCTGTTTTGCTTTCTGACGGAACGACAGCTCCAACGCCAACACATCACGTAAAAACTGTTCCTTGGTCTCGTAGGCCACCTCCTCGAATCGATCCGCGATGTACGCCAAATGCAGGGCTTTACAAATCTCTTTTAAATCCATCTTCATGCCCGGCTTCCCCCTTCCCTTGACGGACAAAGACGTTGATCATACACATGTAAATCGGTTTCATAGTCGACTAAAACGGAAGGGGTATAGGCTTCTTCCCATTTCGCGGGATACTCCGAACGCTTCGCCTCCATCAACACCCCGATCTCATGGGGCGCCAAATCCCACCGTTGATACTTGTCAAGCCACTGGGCGATCTCATAGACGGTGTACCGGTCCAGCAGCTTCTGCACCCCTCGAATGCGTGATGCCGTCTGTTTCGGTTGTTCCATGAAGTATTTCCTAATGGCCTCCGGCAAGTAAACTCGAAACCGCGAATACTCCACCACCCGGGGCTTTTGCGCCCATTCCGCCAAAATGTCCTTCCAAGGGAGCTCCCGTTGCTTTTTCGTGTACGGCCTTGGCGCTTCCAGGTACACCTCCCCTTCCTGGGACAAAACCATGAAACGATCCCATTCCTTTTTGACAAGGACACGGTTGGGAACCGGGATCCCATGAACCACAAACGCCTCCCCATCCACCGTTACTTCCCCGTATTTATTGACATTAGCGTGGTGGAAGGAGAAGATCGGGAGATCTCTCTCCGGCAGGACAAGCAACTCCTTTTGTTCTTCCTGCCATAATTCCTCAATGGTTCTCCCTTTTTCATAGTGGGGGCGGGCTCGATCTTCGATCATCTTGCGATGCAGCCACTCCGCCAGTTCTTCATCCCCCTCGATCAACGGAGCAGGGACAAAGCAGTGTTGACGAGTATAGTAAACTTTCCGTTCGACATTCCCTTTTTCGTGTCCGCTATACGGATTGCACGCCTGTACGTCAAACCGGTAATGAAGCCGGAATCGCTCAAATGCTTCAGTATATTGACGTTCGCCTCCTTTTCGGATCGAAACCACCGCCGCCGCCAAATTGTCGATGCGCAGTTTTCTCGGGACGCCTCCGGCTTGGCGAAACAGCTGAGTGAGCCCGTAAAGAAAACATTCGCTGTTTTCCGCCGGCAATGGATACGCATACGCGGCGTTGCTGTACGGAAAGCTCAAAATCAGAATTGATCGGTCTTCCTCTTTTCCCTCCTTCGTCACAACGGACATGGTGCCGAAATCCACCTGCGCTTCCCCCGGAGGGTGTTCCAGCCTCTCGTAACGCTGTTCCTTCTCCAGCTTAAGCTGAGGTCTTCGTTTTTGAACGTAGGCGCAAACCGTTCGATAAGACCCTTTAAAGTCATGTTCCTGCTTTAATTGTTCGTACATCTTCTTGCTTGTCCGCCGTTGTTTTCTTGGCAGTTTGGCGTCCTCCTCCAGCCAGTCATCAATGATTTGACCGTATCCTTCTTCCTCCATCATTCCCCGTTTTCTCTTTATTTTTTGTCTGACCGAAATGTCTCCATCCGCATATTTCTTGACTGTTCTCCAGTTAAATCCCGTCCTACGGACAATTTCGGAAAGCGATAACCCTTTCTTTTCACGCAAATGTTTGATATGATGAATTTCAGGCATTGCTAGCATCCTTTCATTACCTCCACTGTTTTGTTCTTCACAACCTTAAACAGTAGAGGATATTTTAGGAGCTGGCAAGCCTTTTTTTTATGCCATGAAGCTCTGCACTTTTTTGTTGCAGAACTCTGTACTTTCATTTTGCACTAAACAGGAGGATCGATGTAAATCATTTTTATTCTACCTGAATAACTTTTTTGCAATAAACGTAAAACCTCTAAATTATCCCCTTCGATTAATATATGCTTTGCGTTCTCTTCGTTTATCCCTTCTCCTTCCATAAATTTAAGAGTTCCTTGTGGCGGTAAAAAAGCAAGACGACGGGCTTCTTTTTTACCCACCCATTGAAGCCCGTAAAATTCCTCAGTGTTACTTTCAATTAATTCTTCGTCAATACCGTTGATTTCTTCTTGCATAAAGGATGGATCAATGCCAAGCAGCAGAACGCTTATGCTGTCCAAGGAACAGCAGAACCCCATAGCGCTGTGCAAGTTTTGTTGAGCGATGGAAAGCAGCGCATCACCAAAACGGTGCGTGCAGACGGCAAAGGGAGATTCCGGGCGGTGATCGATGCAAGAAGATTGGCGGAAGGAGAGATTACGGTCTCCGCGGTTAGTGTGGATTCGGCAGGAAACCAAAGCGGCCAATCGAAGAAAGTGCTTCGGAAAGATGTGAGCATAGAGGCCCCTGAGCTGTTGAATGAAGGATATATCAACGCTTTCAACTATGAAGCTTATCCAGTAACGGGGACAGGAACGCCTGGAGAGAAAGTGGTGGTGGAGGCTGCTGATGGAAAAAAATCCGTCTCAGCGAGCGGGCTTGTGGATGAAGATGGGAATTATGAAGTGGAGATCAATACTTCTTCTCTGAAGGACGGGAAGATCACGATCCGTGTGAAAACGATCGATCAAGCGGGGAATGAAAGCCGGATGGCAAGTGTCGTCCTCATCAAATCGTTGTCTTCTCCGGCCAAGCCGTCTATTGACAATAAAGGATATGTGAACGCCAGTGCAGATGCAACTGCTTATGAGGTGACGGGCAAGGGAGAGCCAGGAGCGGAAGTGGAGGTCACTTTGTCCGATGGAACGAATGAAATCAGCACAGTCGGTACGGTGGAAGAAAACGGGAGATACCATGTAGAAGCGGATATTTCCCCGTTAAGCGATGGACTGATTACCATTACAGCCGTTCAAACGAGCGTTACAGGCAATGTAAGCCCAGAGGCAACCGCGACGGTTTGGAAGGATACAGCTGTTGCCACTCCATCATTGAACGCCCTGCCAGCTGTTACGAGTCAAAATCAAGCGGCATACACGATCGCAGGAATGGCAGAAAGCAACGCATTGGTGCAAATCATCATTACGGATGGACAAAAATCTCTCGTGGAACGGACGTCGGCGGACTCGAATGGGAATTTTTCGAAGACGATCGATCTGTCTGCATTCAACAATGGCCAGCTGATGATCATTGTGACACAAGAAGACAAAGCGCAAAACCATAGTGAAGCGACCACAGCGACGGTGACGAAAGGGCAATAAGAAGGAACCTGTCGGCCGAGCCTTTCTTTGAAGCGGGATGCTTCAAAGAGGACTCGGTCGATTTTTTGGTGAATAGACATGTTTCAATATCACATAATCATGGAAAATCACAAAATTCAGAGGCCTTCCTGGATGTTATTTGCGCACCGCATGGACATAATGGACATGTTCAAACGCTGTCAGATCGTCGTTTCGGTTCGAGAAAAATTCCGCTTGGATTTGTTCCGGCGATACGTGTTCGAAAATGAGGAGACGGTGATGCTGCAGCTGTTTCTCAAGTTCCTCGATCGAATACGCCGCTTTCATCGGTTCACCGCTTTGCCGGGCGAGGGCGAGCGTGTTTTGCACCCGCTTGACGGTGGAGGTGAACAGCTGCTCATCGGCAACATCAAACACGATAGAACTGCCCTCTGTCATCAATGGAGCGAGTTGGTGCAAAAGACGATAGAAGTGCTCTTTTTCTAGATAATATGAGACGCCAAGCAGGCTGAACACCGTTTTTTCGTTTGGGCGAAAGCCGGCTGCGAGCAATCGGGAAGCCACGTCATCCTTGGTAAAATCAGCGGCGACCAGTTGCAAGCAGTTTGGCATCTTCCCGTTGGCCATGTGGATGCGTTCGCGCTTGAATTGCTGTGTGTTGGGATGGTCGACTTCGAATATCGTCAGGCCGCTGTTTGGATGACGGAAGGCGAACGTATCCATCCCTGCTCCTAACATGACATACTGCGTCGCGCCAAGCCGCTTTTCGTGTTGGACGATCCGTTCGGTATAGGCGGCGCGGGCGATTGGAGTCGGAGCGAGCTGCGTTTGGACGATCCATTTCACTTTCTCTTCGTCCGATGAGAACGCATCAAGCCGCTCGGGGGCAAAAAATCCTAAGCCGTTGGCGAGAAAGGTTTGGATTTGTTTGTATTCTTCGTCTGTGATCAGCTGTCTGGCCATATCGTCACGAAATATGACAGGCGTATCGTGTTCCGTATGATAAGCGCGGACGAAACAGGACATCAATGCGGTCATGCTCGGTTCGTTTGGTTTCATGGCAATGGCTCCTTTGCGAGGCTATGGAGAATCATCTTCTGGCCGTAGGCGACAAATTGTTCTTTCGTCTTGCCGAGCGTCGGCAGCAAAAACGCTCCTTTTGTTTCGATAAGGTCAAACAACGCGTGTAGCTGTGCGGAGAACACGTACACGGTCATCATGACGTCTGCGGTTTCACGGACAACGCCTTCTGCGATGCCTTGCTCGATCCAGCGGGAGAGGGCGTCATTGATGTCCGTTCCTAAAGAGAAAATAGCTTCCATGGTGGGTGTCACTGCGTCCAACGATGGCGGGCGAAACTCGCGGACGGCGCGCGCCGAAACGGGACAATGTTCGTAGTAAGCGCGCATTGCTTTACAAATGTGTTCGTACTTGGCCAAAAACGGCTGCTCGGCTTGCACGATGTCGGTTAGACGATCACGCAACTGTTTGAGACCATTCGCGACAATGTAGTACAAAATCTCCTCCTTCGTGTCAAAGTAGCGGTACACCGTACGGCGGCTGTATCCCGACGCTGCGCAAATGTCGCTGATTGACGTGCCGTCAAACCCGCGTTCGAGAAACAACCGCTCAGCGGCTTGGGCAATCGTTTGTTTGTGTACAGCGGCGATATGTTCTTTCATAGCTGATACTCCTAGTATCAAAAGTATACTATTAGTATACTTTTGTTTTTCTGTTTGTCAAGTGGTTACTTTATTGACAAACGAGCCATCAAAACAATGGTGATGAAGGGGAGCTGGGGTGGTGTTCGTAGAGCATATCGAAAGTGGATGGTTCAACATTCATCAGGCGAATCACTAAAAATATATCGGGGCTTTTGGTGAATGGCCCAATGGTTGACGGTAATACGAACTATGAGACAGAAGAGGTTTTTCTTTTGCGTGCAGGATATTGCCCTCGTGCTTACGAATCTATACGGATGCACATCAAGCAAGGAGGATGGCTATGGGAAACATCCAGCCAAGGCGGTTGGTGACGGCAAGCGGCCAACCGATTGTTATACGGACGGCATGGCCCGAGGATGCCGAGCGGATCGTTGCGTTTGTCAAGGCCGTGACCGCGGAAGCGCTTTACTTGCTTACGACGGAAGCGGAAGTGACGGTCACAGAAGAGCAACAACGCCAATGGCTGCAAAAAATGGCGGACGATCCTGGAAAGTTGGCGCTGTTGGCCGAGCATGACGGAGAGATGATCGGGTTTTTAGATTTTCATAATGGAAATAAGCGGCGAACCAAGCACCAAGGGTCTTTCGGCATGAGCGTGAAAAACGGCTTTCGAGGCCAGGGGATCGGCACGGCGTTGCTTGCAGCGCTCCTTGATTGGGCAAAAGAAAATCCTTTGATTGAAAAAGTTTGCCTCGAAGTCGTCGCTGACAACACGAACGCGATTCGATTGTATCAAAAGTTTGGATTTGTGGAAGAAGGCGTGAAGAAAAAAGCTGCAAAAATCGATGACGGGACGTATTGGGATTTGATTTTGATGGCTCGCTTTGTCAAGTAGGTTCGGCGGATGAGTGCGGGGAGATCGCTCGATGAGCATTTCCTTCCTTTCTATTGCGCCGGTTTGCGCTTCGGTGCGGCGGTCGGCGTGACAAGGAGGGAGAACGTGAGAGACAAGGGAATGAGGTTGTTGCCGCTTGGCGTCAGGCTCATGAAGCCGCAGCGGGAACAATACAAACGGATGGCGGCCTGCGAGAGAAAGGCCGCCATGTTGGTTTTGGTTGAAATGCCCAATCTTTTGTCATTTGGTCCCGATGTGCTGTTGTTTCTGCCGTTGCTTCTCCTAGAAGGCTTGTGATTTAAGGGGAAATGTTGCTCCCCAACAGCGTTTCTCAAATTGAAAAACCTTGCAACACCATAACTTTATCCCTTTCGACTTCTCGCAAATCGAGCGAATCCGTTGTTTTTCACCGGTCTTCTAGGAGGCGCGGCGCTTTTTTTGAGTAAAAGAGGTGTTGGGGGCTGCTCGCAGAAAGGAGCGGCCGCTCCTGGCCGCGCACCGCTACGAACGCTCGCTGAAGGCGATTTGAATGCCGATTAGGGCGAAGATGGCGCCTTTGAGCCAATGGATTCGCTTCGTGATGGTGGTGTTGGCCAAGAGCCAATGGCGCAGTTTTTCCGCGCCGATGCTCACCAAGGTGAAGACGGCGAGCGCTTGAGCGAGAAAGACGGCGCCAAGAAGCAACATCTGTTGCGGCACGCGGCCCGCTGACGGATCAACGAACTGCGGCAGGAGCGCCAAAAAGAAGAGCGACACTTTCGGGTTGAGCACGTTCATGACAATGCCTTTTTTGTACAGCGAGGCGTATGCCATTGGCTTCTGCCGCCCAAAGGCGAGACTGCTGTCTTTTTCGCGGAACGCCTGCCATGCCAAGTACAGCAAATACGCGGCACCGGCGTACTTGACGATGGCAAACGCCAAGGCGGATTGGTAAATGACAGCCGAGACGCCAAGCGTGGCTGCGCTGATGTGGACAAGCAGGCCGGTGCACAGCCCGAGCGCGGTGGCGATGCCCGCCTGTTTGCCTTGGGACAGGCTTTGGGCGATGACGAACAAAATGTCTGGCCCTGGCGCTAACGTAAGCAAAACGGCGACGCCTAAAAACGCGAAGATCGTTCCGATTCCCATGAGGCATCCCTTCCTTCGGCATGATGACTCTATATGTTCGCCGCGGATCGTATTGATTCCTTTTTGTTTGAAAGGGAAAATGGACAAACGAAAAAGCCGCCCATGCCATTCAAAGCAGAGGCGGCATTTCCTATTCATGGGAAGCTTTTTTCTCCAAAAACGCCCGGCCATAGCGGCCATGGTCATGGAGCATGGCGTGCTCCACCTGGATGGTGGCGTGCTCGATTCCGTATTTTTCCTTCAACATTTCATTCACCGCCAAGATGACGCATAGCGGCTGGATGCGTTCGTTGACAAACACATGAACCGACAGCGAGTAATGGTCGGTTGAGATGGCCCATAAGTGCATGTCGTGCACGTCTTCGACCCCTTCGATCTTTCGAATATCGGCGCGGATTTGTTCGAGGTCGAACCCATCTGGCACGGCTTCCATTAAGATGAGATACGATTCGCGCATAATTTTCGCCCCGCCTGTGAAAATGATGGCGGCGATCACTAAGCTGATGATCGGGTCGAACACCGTCCAGCCGGTGAAGTAAATGAGCAGCGCGGAAACGATGACGCCGATCGAGCTAATCAAGTCGCCGATGAAATGCCAAAGGGCGCTCTGAACGTTCAAATTGTCTTCCTCTTTCGTGCTCCGGCTTAAGACGATGGTCAACGTCAAGTTGACGACGAGGCCGATCACTGCGATCCCGAGCATGAGGCGAAAGTGGATCGGTTCAGGATGGAGAAAACGCTGAATGCCTTCCCATAAAATCCACAGCGCAATGACGGCCAACGTCAGCCCGTTCAAAAACGATGTGATGATTTCAAACCGCAAAAAGCCGAACGTAAAGCGGCGGTTCGGCGGGCGCGTCGCCATGTAGAGGGCGACCATGCTTAAGCCAAGCGCCAATACATCGGATGCCATATGGGCCGAATCGGACAAGAGGGCGAGTGAGTTGGAAATCAGTCCGCCAATGATTTCGACGGCGGTGAAAAACATGGTCAACAAAAGCGTCACCCAGAGCGCTTTTTTCGATTCATTTTGCGTTTTGACGTGCGGGAGATGGTGAAAATCGTACAGTGTTGGAGCCATAATGCACCTCCGTTATTTATAATAATTATCAACTTATATATATTATAATATAAAAATCCGCCTGTGTGCAAATGAAATTTCGACAGCCAGAAACAGCGGTTGTTGGAATTTGTCTAAAAGTATAGACGAAGCATTCAAGGAATGAAGCCTTCTGTTGGCGAATAGGAATCAATGTTGTGTATGGCCATCATTTTGCTTCGGAAAGGATGCGATCCAGCTTGATTGCGGCGAATCCGACAGATTTAGAAGTGTATTTGTTTCATGAAGGCCGTTTGTATCAAAGTTATGAGTTGTTCGGCGCTCATGTCATCCGCGACGGCGGAGCGGTCGGCACTCGCTTTTGCGTGTGGGCGCCCCATGCGCGGGAAGTCCGTCTTGTCGGCAGTTTCAACGATTGGAATGGGGCGAATTCCCCCCTGACGAAGGTGAACGACGAAGGGGTATGGACGATCGTTGTTCCAGAAAACTTGGAAGGGCATCTCTATAAATATGAGATCATCACACCGGATGGCCGTGTTCTGTTGAAAGCCGACCCGTACGCCTTTTACTCCGAATTGCGCCCTCATACCGCCTCGATTGTCTACGATTTGAAAGGATACGAGTGGAATGATTCATCTTGGCAGCGGAAGAAACGGCGAAAGCGGATTTATGACCAACCGATGGTCATTTATGAACTTCATTTCGGTTCGTGGAAAAAGAAACCGGACGGCCGCTTTTATACGTACCGTGAGATGGCCGACGAACTCATTCCGTACGTGCTGGAGCGCGGATTTACGCACATTGAGCTGCTTCCGCTTGTCGAGCATCCGCTCGATCGTTCATGGGGATATCAAGGGACCGGCTATTATTCGGTGACAAGCCGCTATGGCACGCCGCACGATTTCATGTATTTCGTCGACCGCTGCCATCAAGCGGGGCTTGGCGTCATCATCGACTGGGTGCCGGGGCATTTTTGCAAGGACGCCCACGGGCTGTACATGTTTGACGGCGCACCGACGTATGAATACGCGAATGAAAAAGACCGAGAAAATTACGTCTGGGGGACGGCGAATTTTGACTTGGGCAAGCCGGAAGTGCGCAGTTTTCTGATCTCCAATGCGTTGTTTTGGCTGGAGTATTACCATGTGGACGGGTTTCGCGTCGATGCGGTCGCCAATATGCTTTATTGGCCGAACAATGACCGGCTCTATGAAAATCCGTATGCGGTCGAGTTTTTGCGCCAGTTGAATGAGGCGGTGTTTGCCTATGACCCGAACGTCTTGATGATCGCTGAAGATTCGACCGACTGGCCTCGGGTGACCGCGCCGACGTACGATGGCGGCCTTGGGTTTAACTACAAGTGGAACATGGGCTGGATGAACGACATGCTGAAGTATATGGAAACGCCGCCGCATGAGCGGAAATACGCCCATAACCAAGTCAGTTTTTCCCTCCTTTATGCGTATTCGGAAAATTTCATTTTGCCATTTTCCCATGATGAAGTTGTGCATGGCAAAAAATCGCTGCTCAATAAAATGCCTGGGTCGTACGAAGAGAAGTTCGCCCAGCTGCGCCTATTGTATGGCTACATGATGGCCCACCCTGGGAAAAAGCTGCTGTTTATGGGCAGTGAGTTTGCCCAGTTTGATGAATGGAAGTTTGAGGGAGAGCTCGACTGGGTGCTGTTCGATTTTGAATTGCACCGGAAAATGGACGAATATGTGAAGCAGCTGATCGCCTGCTATAAACGGTATAAGCCGTTTTACGAGCTTGATCATGATCCGAGGGGGTTTGAATGGATTGACGTTCATAATGCCGAGCAAAGCATTTTCTCGTTCGTCCGCCGGGGGAAAAAAGAAGGTGATGTGCTGGTCATTGTTTGTAATTTCACAAATCAGGCGTATGACGATTACAAAGTCGGCGTGCCGCTTTTGGCGCCGTACCGCGAAGTGCTGAACAGCGATGCAGCGGAGTTTGGCGGATCAGGGCATGTCAATTCGAAGCGGCTTTCCGCTTTCCATGAGCCGTTTCATGGAAAACCGTACCATGTGCGCATGACGATTCCGCCGTTTGGCATTTCCATTTTGCGGCCAGTGCAAAAACGAGGGGAGAGAAAGCAGAATGAAGAAGAAGTGCATCGCCATGTTATTGGCCGGCGGGCAAGGAAGCCGGCTTCGCTCGCTGACGAAAAACATCGCGAAACCAGCCGTGCCGTTTGGGGGGAAGTACCGGATCATTGATTTTACGTTGAGCAATTGCACGAACTCGGGCATTGACACAGTCGGGGTGTTGACCCAATATCAGCCGCTTCTTTTGCACTCGTACATCGGCATCGGAAGCGCATGGGATTTAGATCGAAGAAACGGGGGCGTCACCGTCCTTCCCCCTTACTCCGCCTCTTCCGGCGTCAAATGGTACGAAGGCACAGCGAACGCCATTTATCAAAATATGAATTATATTGAACAGTACGACCCGGACTACGTGCTCGTGCTGTCCGGCGACCACATTTACAAAATGGACTATCGGCAGATGCTCGACTACCATATCGCCAAACAGGCCGATGTGACGATTTCCGTTATTGAAGTGCCATGGGAAGAAGCGAGCCGGTTTGGCATTATGAATACGAATGACGAGATGCAAATTGTCGAGTTTGCCGAAAAACCGGCGGAGCCAAAGAGCAATTTGGCATCGATGGGCATTTACATTTTCAATTGGCCGTTATTGAGGGAGTATTTGCAAATCGACAACGCCGACCCGCATTCGTCGCACGACTTCGGCAAAGATGTGATTCCGCGGCTGCTTCGGGAGAACAAGCGGCTCGTGGCCTATCCGTTCAAAGGCTATTGGAAAGATGTCGGCACCATCAAAAGCTTGTGGGAAGCCAACATGGATTTGCTCGATGAACACAATGAACTTGACTTGTTTGACCGCTCGTGGCGCATTTATTCGGTCAACCCGAACCAGCCGCCGCAATACATCGCTCCCGAGGCGGAAGTGAGCGATTCTCTCATCAATGAGGGATGCGTCGTGGAAGGAACGGTGGGGCGCTCAGTGCTGTTTCAAGGCGCCCGCATCGGCAAGGGAGCGGTTGTGAAAGAATCCGTCATTATGCCAGGGGCAACAGTTGGTGAAGGAGCGTATGTCGAGCGAGCGATCGTCACTCCGGAGATCGTCATCCCGCCGCATTCGACTGTGAGCCCGGGCGATGCTGATGATGACGTCGTGCTCGTAACGACCGAGTGGATCAAGCAACGGAATAAGGACACCGCAAGGAAGGATGGAGCACAATGAACAACAACATGATGTTGGGCGTCATCGACGCGACCACGTATATGGAGGCAATGGCGCCGCTTGTCGAGAGGCGTTCCATCGCAGCGGTGCCGTTTGCCGGGCGGTATCGGCTCATTGATTTCGTGCTTTCAAGCATGGTCAACTCCGGCATTGAAAGCGTCGCGATTTTTCCGAAATACCAATATCGGTCGCTGATGGACCATTTAGGATCAGGGAAGAATTGGGATTTAAACCGAAAGCGGGACGGATTGTTTTTCTTCCCATCGCCGGACTTGTTGTTTTCCGGTGAGCGCCGGGTCGGGGCGTTTGCCCATTTTGAGCAGCATATCGACTATTTTTTGCGGAGCCGGCAAAAGTATGCGGTCATCGTCAATAGCTACACGGTGTGCAACATCGACTTTGACGCCGTCCTCGAGCGCCATATCGAACGCGGCTGCGATGTGACGCGAATTTGCCATCGCGGCGAGTCGCTGGAGATGTACGTGTTGGAGACGTCTCTTCTGCTTGATTTGATCGCCGGCTACAAAGACCACGGCTATCGGAGCATCGTCGATGTCATTCATGACGACCGCCATTCGCTGTCCATTTGCGACTATGAATACAGCGGGTATGCGGCCGTCATCGATTCGCTCGCCCGCTATTTTCAGGCAAGCATGGAGCTGCTTGACCGAAGCGCTTGGGAGCAGCTTTTTCTTCCATCGCGGCCGATTTATACGAAAGTGAAAGACGAGCCGCCGACGAAATACCGCCGGGAAGGGAATGTGAAGCGCTCGATGATCGCCAACGGCTGCGTCATTGAAGGAACGGTGGAAAACAGCGTCCTGTTTCGTTCCGTGAAAATCGGCAAAGGAGCCGTTGTGAAGAACAGCATCGTGATGCAAAAATGCCAAATCGGCGATGGTTGTGTGCTTGATGGCGTCATCGTCGACAAAGACGCGAAAATCGAACCGGGGGTCGTTTTGCAAGGGACGGCGGAGCGGCCGTTTGTCGTTCGCAAAGGAACGGTGCAAGGGGAGGTCGTGAATCGATGAACGTGCTGTTTGCCGTATCAGAATGCGCCCCGTTTGCCAAATCGGGAGGATTGGCCGACGTCGCCGGCGCGCTGCCGAAAGAGCTGCGCCGGCTTGGCGTCGATGTCCGCGTCATGTTGCCCAAGTATGAAACAATCGCTTCAAAGTGGAAAGAACGAATGGACAAAGTGGCGGAGTTCGTCGTGCCAGTCGGGTGGCGCCGCCAGTATTGCGGCGTTGAGGAGCTCGAGCATGACGGGGTCGTCTATTACTTGATCGACAACGAATACTATTTCAAACGGCCGCAGCTGTACGGCCATGATGACGACGGCGAGCGGTTCGCTTATTTTTGCCGGGCGGTGCTGGACGCGCTTCCGGCGATTTCGTTTCAGCCCGACATCATTCATTGCCATGACTGGCACACCGGCATGATTCCGTTTTTCTTGCGCGAGCAATACCGTCATGATCCGTTTTATGCGGATATCCGCACGATCTTTACGATTCACAACTTGCAGTTTCAAGGGCTGTTTCCGCGCGGGATTTTAGAGGATTTGTTGAATTTGGACGGACGGTATTTCACCGTCGACCATCTCGAGTTTTACGGAAGCGTCAGCTTTATGAAAGGGGCGCTTGTCGCCTCCGATTTGATTACGACGGTCAGCCCGACGTACAAAGAAGAGATTCAAACCGCCTATTACGGCGAGCGGCTTGACGGGCTGTTGCGGGCGCGGCGGGATGATTTGCTTGGTATTTTAAACGGCATTGACGACGAGTTTTACAACCCGGAAACCGATCCGTTTTTGGCGGCGAACTATAGCGTACATACGCGGGAAAGAAAAAAATTCAACAAGCGCGCCCTGCAGCGGCGGTTTGGTCTGCCAGAGCGGGATGATGCGCCCGTTGTCGCGATGGTGACGCGAATGACGGCGCAAAAAGGACTCGATTTAGTCACGTGCGTCTTCCATGATCTGATGCAGGAAGAGATGCAGCTTGTTGTGCTTGGAACGGGGGATTGGCGGTTTGAACAGTTTTTCTCGCAAATGGCGGCGGCCTATCCGGACAAAGTCGGGGTGTACATCGGCTTTCACGAACCGCTCGCCCATCAAATTTATGCGGGCGCGGACTTGTTTTTAATGCCGTCATTGTTTGAACCGTGCGGGCTGAGCCAAATGATCGCGCTTCGGTACGGGACGATTCCGATCGTTCGGGAAACGGGCGGGCTGAACGATACGGTGCAATCGTACAATGAATTCACAGGAGAAGGGAACGGGTTCAGCTTTACGAACTTTAACGCCCACGACATGTTGTACACGATCCGCCGGGCGCTGTCGTTCTACCGCCAGCCATCTGTCTGGGAGCGGCTCGTGGAGCGGGCGATGCGCGGCGATTACAGCTGGCGCCGGTCGGCGAGGGAGTATCGAAAAGCGTACGAACAGCTGAACAAAAAGGGGGAAGACGCGCTTGTTCGCGGATAAAGAAACGTTTCAACGGGCGTTTGTGACGCGGGTCGAGGCGTTGTGCGGCAAACCGTTTGCCGAATCGACGGCGCGCGATCATTATCATGTCCTTGGCCATATGGTACGCGAACATATCAGCCGCCATTGGATCACGACGAATGAACGCTACCGGGCGCAACGGTGGAAGCAAGTGTATTATTTGTCGATTGAGTTTTTGTTGGGTCGCCTGCTCGGCAACAATTTGTTAAACCTCGGCGTCCGCCCGATGGTCGAAGAGGGGCTTCGCGAGCTCGGCATCCGCCTTGAGGACATTGAGGAATGCGAAGCGGACGCCGGGCTTGGCAACGGCGGGCTGGGGCGGCTCGCCGCCTGTTTTCTTGACTCGCTCGCCACATTGAATTTGCCGGGCCACGGCCACGGCATTCGCTATAAACACGGGCTGTTTGACCAAAAAATCGTTGACGGCTATCAAGTCGAGCTGCCGGAGCAATGGCTGCGAAACGGGAACGTTTGGGAAATCCGGAAAGAAGAGCTGGCGGTCGAAGTTCGCTTCTGGGGAAGGGTCGAGGTGTCGGAACAAAACGGCCGCCTTGTGTTCCGCCATGTCGACAGCGAAAACGTGATGGCTGTGCCGTACGATATGCCGGTCATCGGCTTCGGGACGAACACGGTCAACACGCTCCGGCTTTGGAGCGCCGAGCCGGCGAAAACGTTCCCGCTTCATAAAGATGTGATGCAATACAAGCGGGAGACGGAAGCCATTTCGGAGTTTTTGTACCCGGACGATACGCACGATGAAGGCAAACTGCTCCGGTTAAAGCAGCAGTATTTTCTCGCCGCCGCCAGCCTCGGCAGCATCACTCGCGCTCATCGCCGCCAGCACGGGAGTTTGCGCCGGCTTCATGAGTATGTCGCCATTCATGTGAACGACACGCATCCGGCGCTCGCGATTCCGGAATTGATGCGCATTTTGCTCGATGAAGAAGGGATGGGCTGGGAAGAGGCGTGGCACATTACGACCCATACGATCGCGTATACGAACCATACGACGTTGTCGGAAGCGTTGGAGAAATGGCCGATTCGTCTGTTTCAGCCGCTGTTGCCGCGCATTTATATGATCGTCGAGGAAATCAACGAACGGTTTTGCCGCGAGCTGTGGGAACGCTACCCCGGCGATTGGGGGCGGATTGAACAAATGGCCATCGTCGCCCACGGGATGGTGAAAATGGCGCACTTGGCCGTCGTTGCGAGCCATAGCGTCAACGGCGTGGCGAAACTGCATACGGAGATTTTGAAACAGCGGGAGATGCGCTTGTTTTACGAATGGGCGCCGCACAAGTTCAACAACAAAACGAACGGGGTGACGCACCGGCGCTGGCTGTTGAAAGCCAACCCTGAGCTGTCGGCGTTGATTACGGAAACGATTGGTCCGCGCTGGATCCGCGAGCCGGAAGCATTGATTGAGCTGAAGTCTTATGCTTCCGATCCGGCGTTTCAGCAGGCGTTGGCTGCGGTCAAACAGCAGCGGAAGCTGAAGCTTGCCAAGCGCATTTCGGAAAAAACGGGCATTGTTGTCGACGAATCGTCGATATTTGATGTCCAAGTGAAACGGCTGCACGCTTATAAACGGCAGTTGTTAAACGTGTTGCACATTATGCATTTATACAATCGGCTGAAAGAAGACCCGCGTGTTTCGATCCACCCGCGCACGTTCATTTTCGGAGCGAAAGCGTCGCCAGGCTATTACTACGCCAAGCGGATCATTAAGCTCATCCATTCTGTTGCCGACAAGGTGAACAACGACAACCAGGTAAATGAACAGCTGAAAGTCATTTTTTTGGAAAATTACCGCGTATCGCTCGCGGAAGAAATCATTCCGGCCGCCGATGTGAGCGAACAAATCTCAACAGCCAGCAAAGAAGCGTCCGGGACGGGCAACATGAAGTTTATGATGAACGGCGCCGTTACGCTTGGCACGCTGGATGGAGCGAACGTCGAAATCGCGGAAACCGTCGGGGAGGAAAACATGTTTTTGTTCGGGCTGACGGCCGATGAAGTGCTCCGCTACTACGAACACGGAGGCTATCGGGCGCATGAGTATTACCATCATGACAAACGGATCAAGCAAGTTGTCGACCAGCTCATCAACGGCTTTTTCCCTGATGTCGGCGACTACTTTGAGCCGATTTACGACTCGCTGTTGGCGCAAAACGACGAATATTTTGTGCTGCGCGACTTTGCCGCCTACGCCGAGGCGCACGAGCGGGTTGAGGATGCTTACCGCGATCCGGCGCGCTGGTGGCGGATGAGCGCCGTCAACATCGCCCATTCCGGCCGTTTCGCCAGCGATCGGACCGTAGCGGAATACGCCGCCGAAATTTGGGGTCTTTTGCCGTCGGGGGAACGTTTCTCAACTTAGGAAAGGACGTTTTTGGGCTGCTTTTTCATCGTCTTTGGCGAGGAGACCCCCACTTCAACGACCAAAG
>NZ_SDKL01000187.1:0-1178 GCF_004123125.1 Geobacillus sp. PK12 | reverse complement strand
GTACGCAGGCTGGATTTCTCCCGCGTTTCGGCTGAAGGTAAACCAGACATTTATCGACTATCGAACCGGAAGATTACAACCTGCTATTCCGCAGAGTCTCCCTGAAGCTCTCCGTTTGGCTGCCGACCTGGCAGAGCAAAAGCAACGGCTGGAGCAAAAAATGCTTATGGATGCACCTAAAGTCGAATTCGCTGAACGCGTTGCTACCGCCAGCGGGGTTCTAATCGGCAACTATGCCAAAGTGCTCGGCCTGGGCCAAAACTATCTCTTCACCTGGTTGCGTGATAACGGAATTCTGATCGCAACCGGTGAACGCAGGAACGTCCCCAAACAAGAATACATATCTCGTGGGTATTTCACCCTTAAAGAAACCGTGATCGATACAAGCAATGGAAGCAGGATTTCTTTCACGACTCGTATAACCGGCAAAGGTCAGCAGTGGCTGATGAAGCGATTGCTTGATGCTGGTGTGCTGGTACCTGTCGCGGCAACGCGCTAACAGACGTAGTAAGAACCACCAGCATTGTAATGCTGGCTAAAGTCACTTTCCTGAGCTGTATAACGATGAGCGATTTTACTTTTTCTGGCTATGAATTGGCCTGCTTTGTAACACACTCCGGTCTATCCCGTAGCGCCGGGCATATCCTGTCGCAATGTGCAAATCTCGCGGCAACAACCAGTGAATACTTCATTCACAAGCCTCACCGCCTGATCGCGGCAGAAACTGGTTATAGCCAATCAACCGTCGTTCGTGCATTCCGTGAAGCTGTAAACAAAGGAATTCTGTCTGTAGAGATTGTTATCGGCGATCACCGTGAACGTCGCGCTAACCTGTACCGGTTTACACCATCCTTTTTGGCCTTCGCACAACAAGCCAAAAATGCGCTGATAGAAAGCAAATTAAAGATCTCTTCAGCGGCAACCAAGGTTAAAGCTGTTCTCGCTAAGACATTGGCTTTATTTAATTTTTTATCCACACCCCCATGTCAAAATGATACCCCCTCCCCCTGTCAGGATGACGTGGCAATAAAGAATAAGAAGTCACAAGTTAAAAAAACAAAAAGATCAGTTTCCGGCGGTGCCGGAACAACCAGCCTCAAAAAATTGACTTCATGGATCGCTAAGGCAAAAGCAAAGGCTGACAATCTGCGGTTATCCAAAAAACGCACTCAAAAACA
>NZ_SDKL01000186.1:0-1305 GCF_004123125.1 Geobacillus sp. PK12 | reverse complement strand
TAGTATGTACTATAGCCTTATTGTTGACGACATCAGCATTGGGGAGTGAATTCTTATTAGTATTGACAACTTCAGAAGATTTATTTGAAGAATTAACGACTTTATCACTCGAACTTGAGCGGTTGTTGTTTGTGCCGGCATTAGAAGATTCGTTTGATGAACTAATGCTCTTATCATCTAAAACTGGATGTGCTGGACTCTCATTAATAATGACTAACTTAGAACCATTAATTACAGCATTATCACTACTATTGTTATTGCCTAAACAGCTAGCACTAGCAAAAACGCTAGAAAGAGAACATGTGATTAGTAAGTTAAAAGTATGTTTTTTAAACTTTTTCATAATGTAATCTCCATATTTTGTTCTTTTAGACCAGGTAATTAATATATGCTAAATTTACCAACTTGCTAATTAATATTATGTTCTAAATACACACATACAAGTTGGTTACAAATATTATTGATGTTTAGATATTTTTTTATAGGCCTCTTCCAATTTTGACTTGGTTTTTTTAAATAGTTCATCAGCTTTATTTTTATTGTCGTTTTCACCATCTTTATAGTCAGTAAATAATTTAGATAATAAATCAAAAAAGTCAAAAAAATCACCACGGAAAGCACGATCTAGACCAAATTTGGTAAAGTAATCTTCGTTTTTGCTTCAGCTATAATTAGCTTTCTCGTAAGAATCTTGTAATTCAATATTTATGTTAGATACTGATTCCTGAGAATTTAGTTTATCTTTAATACTTTGCCCATATTTAGCAAATGCTTTGTATAGAAATTCAATTATTCCATTTTGACTCAAATTATAAATTTTGTCCTTATTGCTTTGAATGCTAAAAAGCAAGTCGAAATACTCTTTTGTTAGTCTACTTGCTGCTTCATCATGCGTTTCTTTTTTCTTAATATTTTGATTATTTGGCACAGTATTGCCACTATTCATTGGCTTAAGCATACTGTTATTTGCAGAATCAGAGTGGGTTCTATTTGTATTATTAAAAAGTAAGTCGAAATACTCTTTTGTTAGTCGGCTTGCAGCATCTTCATGGGATTCTTTTAGTTTTGTCTTTGAAGCTGGTGGGGTTAAACTACTGCTAGAAGTTTCTGCACTATTATTTGTAGATGCCTGATCAGTTTCCTTTTTTGGCTCACTATCTGTTACAATTTTGTCACTTTTATTACTATTGTCAATTGGTTGGTCATTATTACTTGTATTATTTTCATCATTTTGGTCTTGGCTTCTGTCTTTAATTGAGTTTATTACTTGCGGACTGTCATTTTTAGAATCATAACTATTATTTT
>NZ_SDKL01000185.1:0-1211 GCF_004123125.1 Geobacillus sp. PK12 | reverse complement strand
TAAAAACAATTCGCCCTCATGAACTTGGTAAAGACTTTATAAATAAAAAAACTGAAAGTCAAGTTTATGCCGATACAGCAGTCCAAGGCCAATGAAAGCATTGAGATTCAACTTTTGTTTGACAGCAGAAAATGTCATTTGCTAAATACTGAAAACTTTATAATACAAAAAAAAATTCATTTGTTAGCCGGTTTAGAAATAAATGACTTCCAATTTTATTAGAAGCAATAGAATACAACAGAGCAATTAACCCTGATTGAAGCTTCGATCATATACCATACTTTTCAATAAAAGCTGATATGACAACCCATACTTATATGTCGATGTATCACTCTACAACAGAAACTAAATTAGGAAATGAACCTAATGTTACAATACAAAAAGTTTAGATTTATAAACCTGCCCCCATTTGAAATGAAACTTATAAAATATTTATTAATTATGATGAACTAGAAAGATATCTTAGAATATTTTGAGATTATCTTATCTGGAAGAATAATGTTATTCTTTCCAAGGATGATCCAAACTATTCATACTATTATGCTGAAGCTCCAATATTGCAACCATATAAAAAATATATTCAGCAAATTAAGCAAAAATACTGAGAACATTTAAAGGAAAATGTATGAATAAAAAACTATGCAAATGTAGTGGAAGTAGAGCCCGTTCCTTTTTGATAAAATCAGCTTTGCCTTTTGCTATAAGTATTCCAATGCTTGTTTCATCATCTTGCGGGACGTTTTATCAAACTTCTAATGAAAGCGAACTCTCTATTTATTTAAATCCTGATATTTTTGAGAGGAAAATCAGAAAGATTATTGATAACAGAATAGAAGTATTTAGTTTGGGTGATAAATGAGTTTTGGAATATAGCCCTGAAGTTAAAAAGAAAATTGGTGAATTTCTCAAACTAATATCTAGTTTTACTTATACACCAAATTATTATTTACCAGGAATTGAAAACGAATACATTTCATACTTGTACTATACTGGCGAAAACAGATATTTGTTTTATTCAAATAAAATTGAAGAGTCAAAAATTGCAAAAGAATACGATTCAAAAAATGTACATAAAACTTTAACTTTTGACAATTTATCTTACTTTGATGGTATTAAATATGCAAAGGAATTATCAATGAGAGAATCAGCAATCAAAAATCATGCTGATAACAATTACTGACAAAATTTGTCTTATCTTCTGCTTAATGATA
>NZ_SDKL01000184.1:0-1185 GCF_004123125.1 Geobacillus sp. PK12 | reverse complement strand
ACCATACATGACCGATATTTTTCAGCATATGAATATCTATTCTTTATTCCGTGCTCAGCGCACCGTTACCGTGGAAATTCGATACCAACCGTCGGCCTGTTTGCCCTCGTTGGCGAGATTAATTCGCGATACTCCCTTTGCGTCCAGCATCGCCATTTCAATATGATACTGCCCGGCTGGCAGTGCTTTCGGCATCGGCAATTGGTAGACGGAGGTATGTTGCCCCGGCAACCAAGTGCGGATGTCATAAGCCATTTTTCCCATACTCATTACGGTGTTGGCATCATTCACCACCCGATAGGCCACATCATATTTCAGATAAATGGGCGCTACGCCGTCGTTAAACCACTGCTGGTTTAACGTCAGACTCTGACCTTGTGCCAGTTCAGACTCATGAGTTAACGAGGCCAAGCGAAAACGATAGCCGAGTTTGGTCAGCGCGTTATCCACAATGTCCCGATATTCCGTCGGCACACTGCGCGATTTCAGATTAATGGTGCTAGCGTGCTGTGCCAGCGCCCAGTCAAAGGCCACCTGCACTTGCGCACGAGTATAGTGCTGTACGCTCTGCCACTCCGACATATAACCACAGATTTCCAGACTCACCGGCGCACGTTGCCACGCAGAGCTAAAATTTGGATAAAGCGCCTCCGCGTTTTGCAGCCGCTGCGGATAATCATCTTGCATGTGACTCCATTTGGTCGAAAAATTATGCCAGTCTCCCAAGCAGTCCGCACGCCATCCAGCACCTTGCTTCACTGCGCTGACCAACGCGTCACCACCGTTAATGAGCATAATTTTTGGGCTATTGGGAAACGCGGCAAAATACATTTTCACGTATTTATCCAACTGGGCTGATGTGTAGCGCTCAAGCAGCGGCGTAATAGTTGGGAAATTGGTGTTGTGCCACTCGCCCCATGATCCCACCAACCCAATATCGATATAAGCCAAATTCGAATTACCGTCATAGCGCTGTCCAAAAGCATTAAGCAAACGCTGGCTATATTCGATAAACACCGGGTCGTCCAGAGCCGGCACAAAGGTTTTTTTGTCCGGCGTCCACTCGCCCTTGATGCCTTTTTGGATCAGCCAGTCAGGAATCTTCGAACCACTGGTAGGCTCATCAAGCGCCATAAAGCGCAACCCCACGTTCATTGGCGGGTGATGCTGGCTAGCCAGCTCGAA
>NZ_SDKL01000183.1:0-1174 GCF_004123125.1 Geobacillus sp. PK12 | reverse complement strand
TATTCCGGATATTTACCCGGCCCCGATATCAGCAGATCTTCTTTCTCGTACACCAGGTCCTGACGTTTGTAATCGCCCATCTCGAAATCCGGCGTCAGTTGGATCGCGGTTGTCGGACATGCCTCTTCACAGAAGCCACAGAAAATGCAGCGCGAGAAGTTGACGCGGAAGAACTCTGGATACCAGCGACCATCTTTGGTTTCTGCTTTCTGCAATGAGATACAGCCAACCGGACAGGCCACCGCACACAGGTTGCAGGCAACGCAGCGCTCTTCACCATCGGGATCGCGCGTCAGCACGATACGGCCACGGTAGCGCGGCGGTGGATTCACAGGCTCTTCTGGGTACATCCTGGTTTCGCGCTTCTTGAAAGCATTCGATCCCACCATACAGATACTGCGTATCTGGGTGCCGAAACCAACCACTAACTCTTTCAATGTCATGGTTTATTCACCCCTTCTTAAGCGTTGTACAAAATGACGGCGGCTGTCGCCAGCAGATTCAAAAGCGTTATCGGCAGACAGACTTTCCAACCGAAAGCCATCACCTGGTCATAACGTGGACGGGGTAACGAAGCACGGATCAGGATGAACATCATCATGAAAAAGCCTGTTTTCAGCGCAAACCAGACAAACGGAGGCAAGAACGGACCATGCCAGCCACCGAAGAATAAGGTCACCATCAGCGCGGAAACAGTCACGATCCCGATATATTCGCCCACGAAGAACAGACCGAATTTCATACCGGAATATTCAATGTGGTAACCATCTGCCAGTTCCTGTTCAGCTTCAGGTTGGTCAAACGGGTGACGGTGACACACCGCCACGCCTGCGATGGCAAATGTAATAAAGCCGAAGAACTGCGGGATAACGTTCCACAGATGTTCCTGAGAATCGACGATATCACGCATGTTGAACGAACCTGCCTGTGCGACAACGCCCATCAACGACAGGCCGATAAACACTTCGTAGCTCACGGTCTGAGCGGAAGCACGTACCGCACCGAGCAGCGAGTATTTATTATTACTCGCCCAACCGGCAAACAGCACCGCGTAAACGGCCAGACCCGCCATCATCAGGAAGAACAGGATACCGATGTTCAGATCGGCGACACCCCAGGTTGGTGTGATCGGCACAATCGCGAAGGCAATCAGCATTGACGTAAACGCGATCTG
>NZ_SDKL01000182.1:0-1070 GCF_004123125.1 Geobacillus sp. PK12 | reverse complement strand
TGATGAAATTTCTAAGGCTGCATCATTAACTTTATCATAAAAAACGATGTCGCCATTTAATTCCCAATCATCATAGTCAAACGCTCTTTTTGAATGAGGCAAGCCATCAGGTAATGTGTGACCTATTTTGTAAATAAAAACAGCTTTGTACTTTTTGGCAACGGTATTTTCCCTTTCCTCGGGACTTACATTAGGAAACTCTCTGTATAGCTCTTCAGAGTTAATAAATTTTATTTCAGATGGCAACTTTTGGTCTAATACAGGATACTTAAAGTTGATTTTGTTTTCAACATATCTAATTGATTTATAGATTGTTCCGACAATTCTTTTCAAAAATTCTAGGTTTCGATCATCTTTGTTAATAATTAATTCCCAGTCTCATTGATCAACATATAATGAATGCTTATAGTCTACTTCATCATCCTTGCGGATTGCATTCATATCCGTCCATAAACCTTCACCAGGTAAAAATTTGTATCTTGATAGTGCAGATCTTTTTCACTTAGCAAGTGAGTGCACAATTTCGATATTTTCTTTTCATTTATTTGGTGAGAAAATAACTGGGATATCACCATTTAAGCCATCATTAATTTTAGAGCTTGAAGTAACAAATAAAGGGGCAGAAACTCTTGTTAATTTTAACTCTTGATTAAGTTTTTTTGTAAAGGCAAATTTAAGATCTTGAATAGCTTGTTGCGTTTCTTTTAAAGTCAGTTTAGATTTATACATATTTGTTCTCCGCTACATTTTCATTGGTATTGTTTATTTTATTTAGCTTTGCTTGATGCATCATTTTTATTAACAAAAGTGAATATAGAAGTAATGATAAAACTTGCCAACTTAGTGCACTTATTAATTGTGGGGCAATTCCGGCATTAATTATAAAAAACACTCAATATAATGTTCAAAACACGTTAGCTAAGATGAATGTTCAAACCATTGAAGCAGACATTCCTGAATAATCTTTAGAATCTATTGCCTTCAATACCTGAGGAAAGAATGCAAATGTTGTAATTATTGGCACTATTTGAGCAATACTCATTTGTGCAATTTGGGGTAGTTTTCATTCT
>NZ_SDKL01000181.1:0-1294 GCF_004123125.1 Geobacillus sp. PK12 | reverse complement strand
ACAAAAAGTCACGTGAACAGTTTGAAAGTAGAACTTTCCAAAGATTGATTGTTTTTATTAACCCTAGTGAACAAACAATTGACAAACTTAAAAGACTTGAATTACCTTCAGGTGTTGAAATTCAAGTTTCACAAAAATAAATCCAACTTGCTTTAATACAAGCTATGGTCATCAAAAATTAGATTAGGAGATGAATATGAAAGGAATCTTAGGACGTAAGGTTGGAATGACTCAAATCTACACAGAACTTGGTCAAAGAATACCAGTTACTGTTGTTGAAGTTAAACCAAATGTTGTTACAAAAGTTCTAACAGTAGAGCAAAATGGTTATGTTGCAACACAATTAGCTACTGTTGAGAAAAAAGCTAAGAGAGTAAACAGACCATTAGCAGGTCAATTTATTCAAGCTAAAACAACACCTAAGCAATACATTAAAGAAATTCGTGGTATGGAAGGCTATGAATTAGGTCAAGAAGTTAACGCAAGCATTTTTTCAGCTGGCGAACTAGTTGACATTACCGGTATTTCTAAAGGTAAAGGATTTGCCGGAACAATTAAAAGATGGAATCAACACATAGGACCTAAATCACACGGTGGTGGTGGTGGTAGTCAACCTGTTAGACAAACTGGTTCGCTTGGTGATATATCAGGCAACCGTGTTGTTAAAGGTATGACAATGCCAGGTCACTTAGGTTCAGAAAAAACAACAGTACAAAACTTGGAAATTGTTAAAGTTGACACAGTGAACAACCTACTTTTAGTTAAAGGTTCAATTCCAGGTGCTAAATAATCATTTGTGATTATTAAGCAAGCTGTTAAAGGTCTTCCAACTAAGGAAGCAATAAAGTTAGTTGACGTTAAAGAGGTTGTTAAGATGAATGAGCTTATTGAAAAAGCTAAGAAATTCAATATTGAAGTTACAGTTGGTATGACTTCAGCTGAATTAGAACCTCTAATTCTTAATGCTGAAGCTGAACAAGCTGCACAAGTTGCTAAAGAAAAAGAAGTTGCTGAAGGAGATAAATAATGGCTGATTTAGAAAAAGAAATGAAGACAACAACCAAAAAATCTACTTCAACTACTAAAAAGAGCACAACAGCTAAAAAACCAGCTGAAACAAAATCAACTTCAAGTACAAAGAAAACTACTTCTACAGCTGCTAAGAAACCAGCAACATCAAAATCAACTGCAAGTGCAAAAACTACAACAAAAACTACATCAACTGAAAAAGCTAAGTCACCAAGCACCACTGCTAAGAAAACTACTACAAAAGTAGCTAAAGAAGCTAAGGAAG
>NZ_SDKL01000180.1:0-1239 GCF_004123125.1 Geobacillus sp. PK12 | reverse complement strand
GAGCACGTTCAGCAGGATGATGTTGAGAACGTTCCAAGCCCATCCACCGGCGGCCCTCAGCACCACCGCGAGAGCGAGCCAGGGAACGGCGGGCAGCAGTCCGAGTGCGCACGCGGCCACGGCGAGGCAGACCACGGCCGCTCGTTTCGGCGACGTGTGGCGCGCGAGGATCCCGGTGGTGAAGCCGCCTCGGCGGAGCGCCGGTGTCGTCGTCTGGCCGGTGGACGCGGGCGCCGGACGGCAGGGCGACGAGCGTGGCGACGGCGGCCAGGACGAACGTGGCGGCGTTGACGAGGTACGCCTCGCGGGCGTGGCCGACGGCGACGAGGGAGCCGCCGAGGAGCGGTCCGGCGAGCTGACCGATCCTCCTGCCGGACCACCGGGAGCGGGGTGGCGTAGGCGAAGACCACGACCAGCGCCGCGGTGGCGAGGTTTCCCGAGACGAGCCGGGCGTGGGCGGGAAGCCGGTCGACGAGCACGCCGCCGAGGACGGCACCGAGCAGATTGCCGACGCCGAAAGCGACCAGCACGAATCCCAGCGTGCGCGGCGAACCGGCGGAAAGGGAAAGGGAGGCGATGAAGGCGACGAGGAACACCACATCGCCGAATTCGGACAGTGCGGCGCCCGCCGTCAGGGCCGCCAGCCGGGGATTGACCGATTTGCGCCGCGGAACTTCGTCTTCCTCAGGCCCCATCGCACGGCTTTCCGCCGCGAGCGTGGTGCGCCCGAGATGACCGGATCGCAGCGAGCACGAACTCCCCCCTCACCCCTTTTCAGTTGTACCAGCAAGCTTGAAGCGTCTCCGCCTTCCAGGACGCCGGCGTTCATTCCGCGCGCAGTGGCAAGATCACGTCGGTGAGGTAATCCGCCGGTTCCGTCACCGTGTCCGGACCGGTCAAGTACAGCTCACGCGGCGGCCCGGCCGGAGTGCGTCCGTGTTCGCGGACCCAGGTGAACAGGGCCTCGTACGCGGCACCGACCCGGTCGTAAGGTCCACGGTGCGAGGTCTTCGCGACCGGGCCACCGGGCAACGTGACGAAGTCGATGCCGCCCTGTGCCGGGGGAGCGCCGTCGATGGGCACGTAGAGGTCGACGTCGACCTCGCCGCCCGGCTGGAAATCGCCCGGATAGGCGGCCTGGGGCGGCCCGGCCGGTATCGCGCCCGCACCGGTCACGAAGGTGTAGAGCTCCTCGAAACCGGCACCCACTGTCTTTCCGATCTCCTCGGTCGTGGTGTG
>NZ_SDKL01000179.1:0-1358 GCF_004123125.1 Geobacillus sp. PK12 | reverse complement strand
TCCGTTTTCAACTATAAAATTGCACTTTTTACAAAATCCAATTTTGTCCTTAGTATCCAAAATATACTCTAGTGTTTGCTTTATTTCATCCTTAGGACTTTTCAAAATATAATCAGCAAGCTTTTCGGCCTGCTTTTTAGTTATTGTTGGTATTGACAATAACTTCTTAGTTAATTCATCAATAGTTTTAATGTTCATAATTAAAAGCCAAAACCTGAAGGCATTGCTGGCATAAGGGCTTGTTGTTATTCATCAATTTCTGTAAATAATTCATTTAAAAGTAAAAGAATTACATCTTCAATAATTTCAGGATCTTCTGGATCTAATAAATTTGAGTCTTCAATTTTAATTGACACAATTTTTTTACTACCCTTGGCAACTACTGTCACACCGTGTTTAGAAGCCTTAAATTCTTGCTCCATAAATTCTTCAGTTTTTTGCTCCAATTCCTTTTGTAATTTTTGCATTTTTCTTAGCATATTTTGATCCATAATTTTACCTACTTTCCTATTTTATAGAACTTAATAAATCAAACAATTGTTTATTGCTACTGTGCTCTTTCTCAACCACAACGTCAGCAAAAGCTTGTGCTTTTTTAATCTCATCAGCATTATCACTTCTAAGTATTAAAACAACTTCTAAGGCTACTTCCTTAAATTTAGATTTTTCATAAAAAATCATGTGTTTATATGAGCCAAAATTTTCCTTAATAAATTCTTGAAAATTTTGTTTATAACTAATTGATTGCAAATAATTAAGAGCTGAAATATTGGCAGATGTGAGCACAATATAATTTTCACCAGCAGCTTTAATATTTACATTTTTAAGCACATCTATAAGTTCTTTGTATTCCTTGTTATCAGACAAGTTCACTAAATAATTTAAAGTCATCGAAGCACTTTTTAACTGTTGCTGATCAGACAAAATTAAAGCACTTTTTAGTTGCTCAACACTAAACTTCGGAGTAAATTCCTTAGCATCATCAAAACTTTTATCATATTTTGGAAACAACTTAATTTTTGGTTCATCGTCATCAAACTGAGTAAGGTCAATTTCACTTGTGTTAATTAATGGACTTTCTTCTGAAAAATCACTTTCAGAATCGCCTTGCTCATTTGTTAATATGTCGCTAGAAAGAATGTCATTTATTGATGAATCATTATTAGATTCAAGCACAATTTCTTGTGTCTGACTTAATATCTCATTTATGCTATCAATTCTAGCTTTCTTTTCATCTTTATCAACTTGCATTATTACCTGTTCCTTTTTTTCTTCTTTAGGCTCTATTTCCCTAGCCATTTTGACTAAGTACAATTCAATTAACTGGAATAAATTGCCACTAGCGTAGTACATTTCTT
>NZ_SDKL01000178.1:0-1259 GCF_004123125.1 Geobacillus sp. PK12 | reverse complement strand
TTGTGCTGATTTTTCAATTAATGTTTTATAAACATTAATTAGTTCAGTGGTATCAACTTTTAACTCGCCCTCAACAATTAATCTTTCACGTTCATTTTCTCTAGCTATAGCTATTGAAAGGTTGTTAAGTCTGTCTTTAACCGCTTCTAGCTCAATTGAAATTTCTTTTTGAGAAGCTTCAAGATTGGTTTTGAATTCAATATTTTGGCTAATTTTAGCTTCTAAATTCTTTATTCTTTCATTCAAGTCATTTTTAGTTTCTTGAACACCTTCTAATTCAACAGAAAGTTCATCATATCTTGAACCAAATCTTTTGATATTATCTACTAATAAGCCAACTTCAACAGATCTTAACTCTTCAGTTTTTGCAATAAATATTTTTGCTTTTTCAGCTTGCTTTCTTAATGGATTAAGCTTTCTTTCGATTTCAGCTATAACTAAGGCAATTTGGTCAAGTCCTTCTTGAGTTTTAGCTAGCTTTGATAAAGCTTCTAATTTTCTAAATTTATACTTAGAAACACCAGCTGCTTCTTCAAAAATTCCTTTTCTTTCTTCAGCAGATGCTTCAGCAATATCACTAACTGTACCTTGTGAAATAATAGCTAAACTGCTCTTGCCAATTCCACTTTCCATTGCAATTTCTTTAATATCTTTTTGTCTGCAAACTTCACCATTAAGATAGTATTGGTTAATGCCTGAGCCTCTTTCTAAAACACGAGAAATTGTAATAGTTTCATGATTAATGCTGCTTTGACCATCTTTATTATCAAAAGTAAGTGTAACTACAGCTTTATCCATAGGCTTTGGAGTCTTAGAACCAGCGAAAATTACATCATCCATGTTATCGCCCCGAAGCTCTTTAGCACTTCTTTCGCCTAAAACTCATTTAATAGCATCATTAATATTTGACTTTCCTGAACCATTAGGCCCGACAATACCTGCAACCCCACCATTAAGATGCAAAGTTATAGGTTCAGCAAATGATTTGAATCCGTGAGCTTCCACTTTAATTAATTTCATTTTACACCTCTTGCAATTTTTAAAATTTTGCTCTTAGTAAATTTTAATAAAAAAAGACTAAAAATGCTATGGTTTAGACATTATTAATTTATTTAATGCATCATTAGCAGCATTTTCTTCAGCTTCATGTTTACTTTTTCCAACACCAGAACCATAAACATTACCTTCATAAATAGCTTCTGCTTTAAATAAATTATTTTCACTTTGGTATGTTTGATAAAAAACAGTTTTTTTGCTAA
>NZ_SDKL01000018.1:0-50071 GCF_004123125.1 Geobacillus sp. PK12 | reverse complement strand
TTTCTATACCCTTTGGATTTTATTGGATAATCAACACGCCTGTACTTTTTGGTGCTACACCAACAATTCCTTTTCCATTGTCCGTCGCTGCGATTATTCCTGCGACATGTGTTCCATGCCCTAAATAATCTGTGAAAATTGTTTTGTCTCCGCCATCATCATTGGTGAAGTTCAATCCGCCGATAATATTTTCTTTTAAATCGGGATGGCTAATATCGCAACCTGAATCCAACACAGCAACAACAATACCTTGCCCTTTTCGGCTTTTTTCCCAAACTTTTTGAGCCCCGATTATTTCTATACCTCTTGGAATGGTTTGCAAGTCATTGAATACGGACTTTATATTAGTTGTCTCTAATAACAATTCCTTCATTTCTCTTACCCCCTTTTCTCATTATTTAAAGTGAAATATATAAGCTGAAAACAAATAGAACAAACGAAACGCTTAAAATACAAACTACCGCTTTATCCGTATAGCTCTTACATCTCGATCATCTTTTTGCTTGGTGTCGTCGGGGTGATGGCGTATTTCCCGGATACGCGCATCGCGTTAATCGTCGGCCCGGCTTGGTTGTTGCTGCTGACGGCCGTATACTTCGCGAGAGGCATGCACCGCCGCCACCGACACGAACAAGAGAAAAGACAAGCCGGATAATGGCGAAGCAAAACGGGGCTGACCCAAAAGAGCGGTAATGCTCCTATCTGGGGCGACATAGAAAAATAGACCAACACGAAAAACCCGGTAAAACCGAGGATTTCAGAGGTGGTCTCTTTCACATACTTCGGTTACATTTCATCAAAAAGGGACTTTTGAGTCAGCTCCGTTTCCTTTTCATTTGTTGGCAACTGCACAACCCGTCCCTCATCTTTCTTTGACGCCGATGTACGCCTGGCGCGGGTGGTTCGGCTGATCCGGATATTTCAATCGGATTTTCCCTTCGTCGACCAGCTTCCCTAAGTAGTTGGTGCGCAGCCCATCCGGCGTCCGTTCCAACAGCGTCGCCAACTCTTTCAGCCGCAACGGTCGCTCGCAGCACAGGCGGACGATCATCTCTTCCATAACCGCCGGAGCCAACCGCTTTTTTCGACGTGCTAGTTCTGCCATCTCCCACAGCCGCTCATCGATCGACTCGTTTCTCTCTTCTTCCTCCCTTTCATCAACAGATATAGCATTATTTACGGAGTTTGGTGTTTTATTAACGGAGTTTTCACCTTTATTAACGGAGCATGACGGGATATTTACGGAGTCAACCTCGTTTTTTACGGAGTTCGCCTCCCTATTCAAGGAGTTTGTCGAGTTGTTTACGGAGTTTTGTTCGATAATAACGGAGTTGAGCTCCTTATTTACGTAGTTGGCCTCGTTACTTCCGAAGTCCACGTCATGTTGATCCGCACCGTGTTCTATCCATGCTTGTTCTTGCTGTTGCAATGATTCATTGATTTCTGTTTCAATTGTCGCCCCCGCCTCAGCTGGAAACAACAATGGGCATAACGTCACGATCGTGCGGTCTGGATTCATTTGCTGCAAAATATCGACCGGCTGGACAAGCGCCCGTTCCTGCCAATCATGCATGCGCTTCAAACCGGATCCTGCGCGTTTGCATACATCGATCAACAAAAACATTTTAAAGATGTTCGGATTGCGCAGATTGCTCATTTGTCCAGCCATAGCGGCTTCAATTGGCAGGCGGAACCGGCCCGGGTTGGCAAATCGAAACGCCCCGTCCTCTTTTTCAACGGTAATGCCGCCTTCTTCCCCGTAATCGGCATGAACGATGGCATTAGCGAGCGCCTCGGCGAGCAGAGCACGCCCTTCCTCAAGCCAAACGTGGCGCTCCAACTCCGCCAACACGCGGAAATAAAAATCATAGGCGTTGCCGGACCACGTTCCATCCTGCGATGTGAACCGCTTCGCCCATCCTGCCGCCTTTGCACCGTCATATTCCCGGTATTCTAAAAAATATTGCGGCAGCACCTCGGTAATGATCCGCTCTTCGCTGAACATCACGAGTCCGGCGAGCGTCAGTCCTTCTTTGCTGCTGTCGCGCAGCTTGCCCCAAGCGCCGATTTTGTATAAAAACTCTTTCGTCTCAAGACTGTTCCATGGATGCCCCGGTTTGGCGCGGGCAAACTGCTCCCGGTAATGGCTGACGGTCTCAAAATTGAGCTCGCTCAAGCTGTAATGCTCTAAAATGAAGCTGTCTGCCAACCCATTGGCGCGTTCATGAAACGAATGTGTATATTTATTCACTCTTGATCTTCCTTTAACATTATTTTTGCAAAACAGTCTTGACCTCTTTTTTTCTATTGTACCATCTTTTATTCTCCTTGCGGACGATTGCCAAAAAAAGAAAAGGGTTGTGGATATGTGGAATAACGGTCCATGGCAAAGAGCAAACTATGGAAAACCACTATTGACAGGCAAGGAGGCATCCGTATGTCATCCCTCCCTTCGGTCATAGAGCCGTATTGGCGTGATTCCGTGCCGCTTCCGTCCTTCCCGAAGCTCGAAGAAGACGTTTCGGTCGACGTCGTGGTTGTAGGCGGCGGCATTTCCGGCATTACAACCGCTTATTTACTGGCGACGCAAGGTGTGCGCGTCGCCCTTCTCGAAGCGGACCGGCTGTTGAACGGAACGACCGGCCATACAACGGCGAAGCTGACTGCCCAGCACGATTTGGTGTACGATGAATTCCTAAACCACTTTGGGGCGGAAAAGGCGCGCCTATATTATGACGCTTGCATGGACGCACTTGGCTTCGTCCGCCGCACGATCGAGCAGCACGGGATCGACTGCGATTTTTGCGAACAAGACGCCTACATATATACGACGTCTTCTTCATCATTACAAAAATTAGTAAAAGAATGGCAAGCGTACGAGCGTCTAGGAATTGACGGCGCTTTTGTCGAATCGATTCCGCTCCCGCTGCCGGTCACAGCGGCCGTCGTGATGAGGAAGCAAGCGCAGTTTCATCCGCTCAAATATTTGGTCAGACTGGTCGAAGCCATCAAACAGGCCGGCAGCATCATTTACGAGCACACGCCGGTCGCCGACATTGAACAAGGAGAGCGGCTGTCCGTCGTGACGCGCAGCAAACGGCGGGTCACATGCGACCACGTCGCCGTCTGTTCCCACTTTCCGTTTTATGACGGCGGATTTTATGTTTCCCGCATGTATGCTGAGCGCTCGTATGTCATTGCCATCACAGCTGCAGAGCCATACCCGGGAGGCATGTACTTGAGCGCCGACAACCCGAAGCGATCGGTCCGTTCCGCAGCGGCAAATGGCGAGACGCTTATTCTCATCGGCGGGGAAAACCATAAGACCGGCCAAGGGGTGCCGACAATGCGCCATTATGAGGCGTTGTCCTCGTTCGCCTCGCAGTTGTTTACGGTAAAAGACATTCGTTACCGTTGGTCGGCCCAAGACTTGACGACGCTTGATAAAGTGCCATATATCGGCCCGATGACGGCAGGGACGCCAAACATTTATGTCGCGACAGGGTACCGGAAGTGGGGGATGACAAACGGCACAGCGGCGGGGATGATGTTGTCCGACCTCATTCTCGGCCGCGACAACCTGTATCGCGACTTGTACTCTCCGTCGCGCTTTTACGCCGACCCGAGCGTGCGGCAATTTTTCACGACAAACCTCGATGTCGCCAAACACTTGATCGTTGGAAAAATCGAACTAGCTGTTCGCCAGCCGCAAGATTTGGCGCGCGGAGAAGGGGCGGTCGTCTCGGTCAACGGGAAACGGGCGGGCGCCTATAAGGACGAAGCGGGAACGCTTCATGTCGTTGATACGACGTGCACCCATATGGGCTGCGAGCTGGAGTGGAACAGCGGCGACAAGACGTGGGACTGTCCATGCCATGGCTCGCGCTTCTCGATCGATGGCGATGTGATCGAAGGACCGGCGAAACAGCCGCTCGCGTGCATTGAACTTGATGACGCGAAGTGAGGCGCTGACGCAGGACGGCGGCGCGTGCAGAACATCGTCGCAATCGGCATGTCGACCTTGAG
Source organism: Geobacillus sp. PK12 (assembly GCF_004123125.1). Lineage (NCBI taxonomy): Bacteria > Bacillati > Bacillota > Bacilli > Caryophanales > Anoxybacillaceae > Geobacillus > Geobacillus sp. PK12. The sequence continues at coordinate 46,045 of NZ_SDKL01000018.1, read as the reverse complement.
TTCCAATGGGGGTTGGGAGCGTATGTTCCTAACCCCCTTATCGTTTTCATTTGCCGATGGCGCATTTCGTGATAAGATGAAAATGAGAGTGGACTGCATGTTGTATGATGTTTTCGGGAGGGATGACGCATGGACCTTGAACCGATTTTTCTCACCCCTGTCTTCCAAGAACGGATTTGGGGCGGCACGAAGCTCGCCGAACGATTCGGCTACGACATTCCGTCTTCGCAAACCGGGGAATGCTGGGCGGTGTCCGCCCATCCGCACGGGCAGACGGTCGTCGCCCGCGGACCGTTTGCCGGGATGACGCTCGGACAATTATGGGAGGAACGCCGCGATTTGTTCGGCCACTTCCCGTCTGACCGCTTCCCGCTGTTGACGAAAATTTTGGACGCCAACGCCGACTTGTCCGTCCAAGTCCACCCGGACGATGAATACGCCAAAACGCATGAAGGCGGAGAGCTCGGCAAAACGGAATGTTGGTACATCATCGATTGCAAGCCGGGCGCCCAGTTGATTTACGGCCATTATGCAGAAACGAAAGGAGAGCTGCGCGCGATGATGGAAGCGGGGGAATGGGATCGTTTACTTCGGAAAGTGCCGATCCGCCCCGGCGACTTCTTCTATGTCCCGAGCGGCACGATCCACGCCCTTTGCGAAGGGACGCTCGTCCTTGAGACGCAGCAAAGCTCAGATACAACCTACCGCGTCTACGATTATGATCGCGTCGACAGCCAAGGGCGGAAGCGCGAGCTTCATCTCGAGAAAGCGATTGACGTCACGACCGTCCCGCATCGCGACATCGATGTCCACCCCCATGTCGCCGAATTTCCCGGCGCGACGGTGACGACCTTCGTGGAAGGAGACTACTTCGGCGTCCAAAAATGGGACGTCCATGACGCGTTCGCGTCAGAACAGACGAAACCGTTTCTCATCGTCAGCATCCTAAAAGGCGAAGGTGAGCTCGTCCGCGAAGGACAGACATACCCGCTTCGCCGGGGCGACCATTTCATTTTGCCGCATCAATTCGGCCGTTTCACCATTCGCGGCTCCCTCCAAGCGATCGCGTCGTGGCCACGGAAAGGCAAATAAACGCGGGTGTCCCAAAGGTTCGGGACACTCGTTCTCATTGCCATAAGCAGCAAAATGACCAAATTGTGTTCGATTTAAGGGGCGTCGCCTTTTTGGGTCAGCCCCTTCTTTTTGTCGAAAATATTAACGGGGGGATTGTTTTCCTAGTTGGCCAAGACGGTATACGTACGCAATATGCCGCGCCGTTTGCGTCACATACTGTTCCGCCTGCTCCAACGCTTTCTCGAGCGGAATGACGCCGGGAACAATTGTAAAGAGGGCGTCAATGCCATGGTCTAAGACGACCGCGCTGTCGTCGCCCAACGACCCGGCGATGCCGATGACGGGGACGCCGAACTGTTTCGCTGTCTTGGCAACGCCGATCGGCGTTTTGCCGAACACCGTCTGTCCGTCAATCCGCCCTTCGCCGGTGATGACCAAGTCAGCGTCTTTGACGCGCTCTGCGAGCTGAACCGTCTCGATCACAATCTCCACGCCGCGCTTTAGCTCGGCCGGGAGAAACGCGAGCAGTCCCGCCCCCAACCCGCCGGCCGCACCCGCTCCCGGGATGTCGCCGACTTGTTTGCCGAGATCACGTCGGATGACGTCGGCATAGTGCGCCAAGTTCTGGTCGAGAACCGCGACCATATCCGGTGTCGCCCCCTTTTGCGGGCCGAAAATGGCGGACGCTCCGTTCGGACCGGTAAGCGGGTTGTCGACGTCGCACGCCACGTCAATGCGGACTCCCCCAAGACGCGGGTCGAGACCGGAAAGGTCAATCGCATGCAAATCGGCCAGCGCGCCGCCGCCCGGACCGATGTCGCAGCCGTCTTCATCCAAAAGCCTTCCCCCGAGCGCCTGCACCATGCCGGCCCCACCGTCGTTCGTCGCGCTGCCGCCAATGCCGATGATGAGGTGGGTGGCACCGGCATCCAGCGCTGCAAGGATCAACTCCCCTGTCCCTCGCGTCGTCGTCACCAATGGATTGCGCCGGTCGCGCGGGACAAGGTGCAGCCCTGAGGCGGCGGCCATCTCAATCACCGCCGTCTTCCCATCGCCAAGCAAACCAAAAAACGCCCGCACCGGCTCGCCGAGCGGCCCGGTCACGTTCACTTCCACGATGCGGCCGCCGGTCGCATCAACGAGCGACCGCACCGTCCCTTCCCCGCCGTCGGCCATCGGCACCTTAACGTATTCCGCCTCCGGAAACACCGTGCGAAACCCACGCTCGACCGCCTCGGCGACTTCGAGCGCAGAAAGGCTTTCTTTAAATGAATCAGGAGCAATAACGATTTTCATTCTTTTTCCCTCCTCATGTGTCAAATTTTGTGGAAAAAAAGCGAAAAACAATGCCATTTTGTCTATTTTCACAATTATGTATATAGTACTATAATAGATATAACCATATGTTCGTTTGTTCCAATTGGGAACATGTTGATTCTATAAAAAAGACGGTTTCCAAATTCACCGTTCGCCATCGTCTGCTATAATCCGTATTTTTGCTGAAAGCCACTGGCATGTGAGCGGTCTTCCTCTTTTTGGAATCACTTCATCAACGACGAAGTTGTCAGAGGTCAGATTTATAGGAGAGAGAGCCGAGATGTTACTCCGAGCACGACCGATTATTTTTGCTGTTTTTTCCGCGTCCATTGCTGTTGTGTTTGTGTCAAAGCCGCCTTTCTTCGATCGCACCTATGTCATCGCTTTGCTGTTTTATTGGCTGTTTTCCAGCTTGTATTCACACTTGCGCGTCATAGACAAAACGAAAAACAATATTCCCGTTGATTACGGCATTAACTACAGTTTATCCTTCTGCTTATTTGCCGGCCCGTTCGGGCTGTTTATCTTTGAAGCGTTGTTTCGCTTGACTGAACATATAGCCAAAAAATATTTGAAAACAGCGGAACCCGATGAATGGCTGCACACATTGTACAACATTGGTTCGTTTGTGACGTTCAATTCGCTCGCGTTTGCCTTATACGATCTCCTTGGTCCGCTGTTTCAGTCTATTCCGTTCATTGGCTTCTGGCTGCTTTTATTCCTGCTCGTCATCGTCGTTTCCTTTTTGACTGACTGTTGCCTGATCATCATTTTTTATATAACCGGCGACATTCAGACACAGCGCGAGGCGTTGGATTTTATTAAGACGAGAAGCTGGATGGACATGGGAAAAACGGCGCTGACAAACGGTCTGTTATTTCTCTTTTTGCAAGAACAGCGGTGGGATATGCTTTTGAGCTTATTTTTGCTGAATTACTTCGTCAGCCGCTCGTTTTTTTCCAAATCGCAAAGCATCCAGCATAAACTAGAACGCGACCACTTCGAAAAAATGGCCTACACCGACTTTTTGACCGGCATCCATAACCGCGCCTACATGGATCAAACGATCGCCAAGCTAAACGGATCCGGTGAATGGATTGGCGTCGTCGTCGCCGATATCGACAATTTTAAAACGATCAACGACACGTATAACCATGCCGTCGGCGACGAGGTGATCCGCCATTTCGCCTCAACCTTGAAACAGTTTCTCAAAGAGGGCGATTTTTTGTTCCGCAGCGGCGGTGAAGAATTTACGATGTTTTTGCGTAATCGCACGTTTGAAGAGAGCGTCCGGCTTGTCGAGGAGATTCGAGAAGCAGTGCGCCGCAGCACCGTGTTGGTCGATTATATGGCGGCGAAACGTCCCATTGCCTATACGTCGTCGTTCGGTCTTTACTTTTGTCAAGCAGAAGGAACGATGTCAATTGAAAAAGCGTACATTTATGCCGACCATTTATTGCTCCGTTCGAAAGAAAGCGGCAAAAATAAAGTATCAGCCCAATGCGGGGGAGTTGCATAAATTAGGCGGCTCTCCCCTGACTTTTCCTTAGCGCAACCCTCTTTTCCTGCTATATTTCCCTAAACGTCATTTGGCATAACACCTTAATCAAGATTCGCGATCTGTCAAACCAATGCGGCCCCCTTGAGTTGATAACCTAAAAATTTCTAAATAGAAAATAATTTCCATAAAATAATGAGACCGCTTCATCATTACACAAACGGTGATTGATGAAGGATAGCCGTTGTGCTGCATTGGCGGCAACGGCTATTTGAATCAAATGTCTCATACTTTATCCCCCATATTCAACCGTAATGGATAAATCTGCGATAGAACGTCTTCATCCCATCATGAAACTAAGAAATGGAAAAACCCCATTTACTTATGATACGGTTCCCCGCGGTTAATGCGAAATGCGCGGTAAATTTGCTCGAGCAAAATGAGGCGCATCAGCTGGTGTGGAAACGTCATTTTCGAAAACGACAGCGTCTCATCGGCGCGCGCCATCACTTGTTTGCTTAAGCCAAGCGAGCCGCCGATGACGAACACCACTTTGCTTTTGCCGTAGGTGGCGAGCTCATCGAGACGGGCGGCGAATTGCTCGGACGATTTCATCTTCCCTTCAATCGCGAGCGCGATGACGTGGGCGTCATGCGGAATTTTCGCCAGCAGCCGTCCTCCCTCGCGCTCTTTGATTTGTTCCTCCTCAAGTTCGCTCGCCCGCTCCGGCGTTTTTTCATCAGCGACTTCGATGATGTCGATTTTGGCGTATGCGGACAGACGCTTTGTATATTCATTAATTCCAGCGATTAAATATTTTTCCTTCAATTTACCCACAGCGACAATGGAAATATGCACAAACAACCCCTGCCTTATAAACAGCTTATCAACAAGATTTATCCACATATACACAACACATATCCACATGTTGTGAAAAAACTGTTATCCTCCTACGACATATACAGCTTGTTTCGAGCAAAAACAGCACTGTTTTTCGCTGTTGTCCACAGGCAGGAGATCCGGCGCCTGTTCCGTTTCATCTACATATTGATCAATGGCGATGTCGACATGTTCTTCACATGTGAATATCATCATTCTCGCCCCTTTCCTTGTGGAAAAAAGAAGGAGCGTTTCCGCTCCCTCCATCCGCTTTCGTTTAATACGACTCGCGCGCCAGCTTCATCGTGACCGTGCGTTTTTTCCCATCACGATAAAACGTGACTTCCATCCGGTCACCGATCGATTTTTTCGTATACAAATATTTGCGCAAATCAAGCACGTTGCGGATTTTTTGGCCGTCAAGCGCCACGATGACATCAAACTGTTTTAAGCCCGCCTGTGCGGCCGGCGACATCGGCACGACTTGAATGACCGCCGCTCCTTCCGTTACGTTCGGCGGCAAATGGAGCGTCGCCTGCAAATGGTACGATGGGATGTCGCTCAGCGAGCGAAGTTCAACGCCCATATACGGACGGCGCACTTGTCCGTATTTTTCCAAGTCCGAAATGATCGGAATGGCCGTGTTGATCGGGATCGCGAACCCGATGCCTTCAACCGCCTCTTGGGCGATTTTCATCGAGTTGATGCCGATGACTTGCCCTTTGATATTGACGAGAGCGCCGCCGCTGTTGCCCGGGTTGATCGCCGCATCTGTCTGCAATACTTCTGCATTCCAGTCTGGAGCGCCGTCTTGGTCCAAATCGACTTCAACCGTCCGGTTCGTTCCGGAAATAATGCCTTGTGTCACCGAGCCGGCAAACTGCAAGCCGAGCGGGTTGCCGATGGCAATGACCGGCTCGCCTGGCTTCACTGTATCGGAGTTGCCGAACTGGGCGACTTTTTTCACATGCTTCGCGTCAATTTCCAAGACGGCTAAATCCATAAGCACATCGCTGCCCAGCAACTTCGCCGGCACTCTCGTCCCATCTTTGAGGCTCACTTCGAGCTGACTGGCGTTTTCAACAACATGATGGTTCGTGACGATAAACGCCCGGCCTCCCGCTTTCTTGTAAATGACGCCCGATCCGACGCCAGCCTCGCCTCCTTGCGACCAGAAGCTGGCTTCTTGAATGTTGACAACGCCGACAACCGCATCCGACACTTGGTCGATCGCCTTTGTCACCGCCGTCGTCACATCTACGGAAACACTCTGCCGAATCGGTGGAGTTCCATTTTCCTCTGTTTTTGGCTCTTCCTCTGCTCTTTGATTCGGCACAACATCATACGGGAGGATATCCCAACGGGAAAGCGCCGGAATGGACATGAGGACGAGCAGCCCTCCTAACACGGCGCCGACAAGCGCGGAAACAAACGATCCGCTGCGCCGCTTCCTCCTCGTTTGTTCGTACGGCTCATAATGGTCGTCGTAGTATCCCATGCTCACCCTCCTTTCCACATTCGTCTCCATCCCTCATTATAATCATGAACAGGAGAAAAAATCCAACAAATGTGTCTCCCTCAGTTTCGGCAAAACGGGCTTTATACATACGCTAGTGCCGTCGCCCGACGCGGATCGGTATCATACAAACGAAAGCGGGCGCCGACCGCTAAGCCTTTCTGTTCCAACACTTGCGTCACGGTCATGCGCGCCAGCTCTTTCATATTGTTATCTTGGCTCAAATGGGCCAAATAAATTTGCTTTGTCCGGTCGCCGATCACGTCAGCAAGCGCCAAACCCGCTTCCTCATTCGAAATATGGCCGACATCGCTTAAAATGCGGCGCTTGACGCTCCATGGATATCTCCCCATCCGCAGCATGCCGACGTCATGATTGCTTTCAAACACGAACACATCCGCGTTTTCAATCGTCTTTTTGATCCGCTCGCTCACATAGCCGGTATCGGTGAGCAACGCAAGCTTTTTCCCTTCATAGTGGAAAACGTAAAACATCGGCTCGGCGGCGTCGTGAGAGACGCCGAACGATTCGACGTCAACATCGCCGAACGTCCTTACCGCGCCGAGCGGAAAGACAAATTTTTGCTCGGGCGGAATGTCGCCGACCGCTTGTTCCATCGCCCGCCACGTTTTTTCATTGGCATACACCGGCAGCCGATACTTGCGGGCAAGCACCCCGAGCCCTTTAATATGGTCGCTATGTTCATGGGTGACAAGCAGCGCATCAAGCTGCTTTGGATGGCGGCCGATCTCAGCAAACAACTCCTCAAGCTGCTTGCCGCTCAAACCGGCGTCAACAAGCAGGCGCTGGCGGTCTGTCTCAATGTAAAAGGCGTTGCCGGTGCTGCCGCTGGCCAGCACACTAAATCGCATCGTCATGTTCTTTCACTCCAGCACATTTCCTTGATCATTGATCACTTGCCCTTCAAACGCATTGACGAAATAGTCTTCCTTCCGATTGACAACAATATGCCAAGTTGGAGTCAACACTTGGGATGCAGTAAATTGAACAAGCCCGTAATAGCCAAGCTCCACTTTCGTGACGCGGTCGCCCGGCTGCAAATGCCCTTTTCGGTACAACGTCTCAATGGCTTTAATCGCCGGGACGATATCTTGCTTTCGCTCGTACTTTTCCAAGTCGCTGAGCATCGTCTGTTCATACGACAGCGCTTCCCGTCTCCCGTTGACATGGATGACGAGCTTGCTGTTTTCATTGCCGTAAATCATCTTACCGTCATACACTTGGTAGCAGGTCAAGATTCCTTGTTTTTCATCAAACGACCAAAAGGCATATTGCCCGCCGCCGATGATGTAGCGCTGCAAAAACTCACGCAACTGGTATGGATCGTCAATCGGCAGCGCAACCGGATCGATGAACGTCCCTTTGACTTTCGTTTCTCCTTCGATTTTCACTTTTTGCCCGGGCAGCTTTTTTACATCCGCCATGGTGAATGAGCGGCTTTTGCCGCTGACATACGCCGCTTTCGTCACTTCTTTCGGCAGATCCACATACGTAATGCCGTTCGCCTCAAGCTGCTCTTCAATCGTCGTTTCCAAAATGACATCGAGCTGGCTGCTGTTTCGTTTTTCCATAAACTGATAGCCTAAAAAGCAGTCGAGGATGAGGAACACGATAATAAAAATCGTCTTCGTTTTACTCCAGTCCATTTGTTCCCCCTCCTCCCGCCTCATCGCTCGTGTCCACCTTTTTCCACGTTTGTCCGTACAAGTAGAACCATGCCGGTTCAAGGCGGATGACTTTTTCCCGCTCGGGATCTTTGATGAGCTCATAGCCGATGGCGATATCTTTGATGAGCGATTTGCGAACGCCTTTCGTCTGTTCGAACCAGTTGACGACCTCATGGCCGGACGGCAGCGTTTTTGGTGTGCGGTTGCGATCCGCGATTTCAAGGCGGAAGAGCGGACGCTGGTATTTCATCAAATCGGACGCTCCCCACGTCTCCACGATTTCTGACATGCCGTATTCATTAAAGACTGGATAGCCGTTGACGACAAGCCGGAACGTGACTTTTCGATCCTCCTCGCTCCAGCGGGCGAAATGATACAGATCCGTCCAACCGCCATGCTCATTGACGAAATCAATGCTTTTTTGGATGATATGGGTTTCTTGCTCTGTTTGTCCCATATTCGAGACGCGCGCCGCTGGATTCACATACAGCAGCATCCGTTGAAGAAAATCGACGTCCATCAGCCGCGAACCGTCTGTATATTCTTCGCCAAACGGAATCAAATCTTTTTTGACAAAGCTTGGATCGCTAAAGAGCGCTTCTTTAAACTTGTCTGCGTCCAGCTCGTCGGTATAATATTGCAGACTGCTGAGCACCACTTCTTTTTCCGGCAAATACAACTGCTTCGTTTCGCTGACCGGATAAGCGAAATAACGCGGAAAATGGCTCGTTTCTTTCGCCAGCCGGCCGATCGCCGATAAGGAGGCATCGCTGGCAATCGCTTTGTAAATTTTGCGCTTGTCGGTCGCGATGAAGTAGATGGGGAACTCGTCCTTCCCGCCGAGCGGGACGAGCAGGCGGTCAAACGCCAAGCCGTCGAGCCCCCTGTCATCGATCGTGAAAATCAATCGGTATATGTCGATCGGCACCTCATCGGGGTAAATGATCTCAAGCCGCTCTTTGCCATTTAAAAACGATAAAAACTTCCCTTGCGGAACAGAAGACGAAACATCTTCGAAATCGTCAAGCGTCCATCTTCTCATTTCTTTCAGCACTTCATTTTTCTCTTCGTCTTTCGTCACAGCATAGGGGACGCCGTTTTTATGAATGAGAATCTGCTTTGGCTGCACGACCATCGCTGTATCCACTTGCGTATTGCTCACGGAGACGTGTTGAATGTATTCGTCGTTTTGCAACACGTCGTATTTCGGATGATATGTCCATAAGGCAAACGTTAAGGTAATGCTGATGAGCACAAGCAACGTCAACACGATGGTTTTGATCGTTTCATACATCGCACCAGTCATCCTTTTGCTCGCGTTCTAGCGGCAGCGTAAAATAAATCGTCGTCCCTTTATGTTCTTTGCTTTCCGCCCAAATCGTTCCGCCATGGGCGAGCACGACTTCTTTGGCAATGGCCAGCCCAAGCCCCGTACCGCCCAATTTGCGCGACCTGGCCTTGTCGACCCGGTAAAACCGCTCAAAAATTTTCGCCAAATCGGCCTTCGGGATGCCGACCCCTTCGTCGCTGACGCTGACAATCATTTCATCAGAAAGTTTGCGGACGCGAAATGTAATCGTCCCGCCTTGCGGAGAGTATTTCAAAGCGTTCGAAATAATGTTATCTAACACTTGCGTAATTTTATCTTCATCAACTTCAATAAAAATCGCCTCGCGCGGAATTTTGCGAACGAACCGGATGTTGTCGCTTTTCGTCAACTCAAATCGGTCAATGACTTTATGGAAATAGGCTGAAAAATTGATCCACGTTTTCTTCAGCTTGTAGTCTTTGCTGTCGAGCTTGGACAGATGGAGCAAGTCGTTGACGAGCCGAATCATCCGTTCCGTTTCATTTTGCACGACTTGAATGAACCTCGGCGCGATGTCTTTATCTTGCCAAGCGCCGTCAGCGAGCGCTTCTAGGTAGCTTTTCATCGTGGTGAGCGGCGTGCGCAATTCATGCGACACATTGGCGACAAACTGCCGCCGCTCGCGGTCGATTTTTTCCTGTTCGGTAATGTCGTGCAAAACGACGATCAACCCGTTGACAAATCCGCCCTCTTTTTGAATCACCGACAACGACGCGCGCAAAATATATAGTTCCTCATCCGTGCTGAAATCTAAAATGAGCGAATCGCGCTCCTCAAGCAGCGTTTCAAACGTATACTGGTCGGCAATGCCAAGCACGTCGACGATCGAACTCGACAGCACTGTTTCACGTGAAACATTCAAAATGTTTAACGCTGCATCGTTAATGAGAATGACGCGCCCGCGACGGTCGGTCGCAATGACGCCATCCGTCATATGCGTCAAGACGGACTCGAGCTTGCGCCGTTCCCCTTCCGTCGTCGCCTGCGCTTCCTGCAGTTTTTTGGTCAGGTTATTGAACGTCATCGCCAATTGGCCGATTTCATCATAGCCGTACACTTTGACCTTGCGTGAGAAATCTCCCCTCGTCATCGCCAGCGCTTGCCGGCGCATATCGGAAATCGGCCGGGTGATCGTGCGCGACAAAAAAATGCCGAGCACGGCGGTAATGGCGAGAGCGATCCCCGTCCCGGTCGCCAAAATCATATTGATTTGCCGCATTTGCGAAAAGACGTTTTCCATCGAGGCGATGACGTAAATGACACCTTTGATTTCGCCGCTCGTTTTGATCGGAGTCGACGAAATGTACATGCGATGACCTGTTTTCGAATCGAGCAGCATCCGGTCGACGATTTCGCCGGTGACGAGGGAACGTTTTACATAAATCTCGGTCGTCCGCTTTCCGACGATGTTTTGCATATACGGATTGGATGTCGCAAGCACTTTCCCTTTCTCATCGATGACGCGCACTTCGGAAATGTCTTGGGAAACGAAATCATGAAGAAGCGAACGGATGTCTTCTTCCAATGTCGGGCTTTTTTCATCGCGCTCCCGATTCATCGCCTGCTCGACGTTATAGGCGAGCAAGGTCACCCGTTCGTTTAATGAGTTTTTAAAGTTCTGCACAAGCTCCGTTTCCAGCTTGCGAACGAAGTACACGCCGATGATTTGCATGGCAACGAGAATCAGTAATACATAAATGATGACAAACTTAAAATGAATCGAACGGAATGGACCTACTTTTTTCATGCTGGCTCATGACTCCTGTTCCGGATTGCGCAAGTAATAGCCGACTCCCCGTCTTGTGACGATCCAATTCGGGTGGGAAGGGTTGTCCTCAATTTTTTCACGCAGACGTCTTACCGTCACGTCCACGGTGCGCACATCGCCATAGTAATCGTAGCCCCAGACGGTTTGCAGCAAATGCTCGCGCGTCATCACTTGGCCGATATGTTTCGCTAAGTAATGAAGCAGTTCAAATTCGCGGTGGGTCAGTTCAATGGTTTCCCCCCGCTTTTGCACGACATACGCGTCCGGACGGATGACGAGCGGGCCAATGACGATTTCATTTGTTTCGTTTTCTCCTTCTTCTTGGTTGGCCGTTTGCGCATGGCGGCGCAAGTTTGCCTTCACCCGCGCCAGGAGCTCGCGCGTGCTGAACGGCTTTGTCACATAATCGTCCGCACCAAGCTCCAACCCAAGCACTTTATCAATCTCGGAATCTTTCGCTGTCAGCATAATGATCGGCATATCATACTTTTTCCGCACTTCACGGCATACTTCCATGCCATCTTTTAACGGCAACATAATATCCAATAAAATCAAGTCCGGCATCGTTTCTTCAACTTTTTGCAGCGCTTCTTCGCCGTCGTAGGCGCAAATGACTTCATATCCTTCTTTTTGCAAATTAAATTGCAAAATATCGGCAATCGGTTTTTCATCATCAACGACTAAAATGCGTTTTTCCATCTCGCTCACATCCTTCCTTTTGCGATGGAATCCTATCATTACTAATTTACCATGTTATGAACATGAAATCATCCTTTGCCGATTGCCATTTTGAGGAGCCGATCAAAGAAAAAAGCATAGACGCGCGCGCATCTATGCCTGTCGTTTGCATTGTTTATACGCTGCCTGCCACCGTCCACTGTTGCCGCTTACGCGTAGACGCTGCGGACGACGTTCGTTTGCGAACGGTCCGGTCCGACGGAGAAAATCGAAAGAGGGATGCCGGTGAGCTGGGAAATGCGCTCGACGTAATGGCGGGCGTTCGCCGGTAGCTCGTCTAGACTTTTCACCCCGGTGATATCTTCCGTCCAGCCAGGAAGTTCTTCATAGATCGGCTCGCATTCGGCCAACACTTTTAAGCTGGCTGGAAATTCTTCGAGCACTTGGCCGCGGTAGCGATAGGCGACGCAAATTTTCAACGTTTCAATGCCGGTCAACACGTCGATCGAGTTAAGCGACAAGTCCGTAATGCCGCTCACCCGGCGGGCATGACGGACAACAACACTGTCAAACCAACCGACGCGGCGCGGACGGCCGGTCGTCGTCCCATACTCGCGGCCGACTTCGCGAATGCGGTCGCCGATTTCATCGTGCAGCTCTGTCGGGAACGGCCCGTCGCCGACGCGCGTCGTATAGGCTTTCGCCACCCCGACGACATGCTTGATTTTCGTCGGCCCGACACCGGCGCCGATCGTGACCCCGCCAGCGACTGGATTCGACGACGTGACAAACGGATACGTTCCTTGGTCAATGTCAAGCATGACGCCTTGCGCTCCTTCGAACAAGACGCGGCGCCCTTCATCGAGCGCATTGTTCAATACGACCGATGTGTCGCAGACGTATCTGGCGATTTGCTGGCCGTACTCGTAATACTCCTCAAAAATGTCCTCGAAGCGGAACCCTTCGGTACCGTACACTTTTTCGAACAACATGTTTTTCTCTTCCAAGTTGCGGGCCAGCTTTTCCGCGAACACATCGCGGTCAAGCAAATCAACAATGCGGATGCCGATGCGCGCCGCCTTGTCCATGTACGCCGGCCCGATTCCTTTTTTCGTCGTGCCGATTTTATTGGCGCCTTTCCGCTCTTCCTCGAGTCCGTCCAATTTCAAATGATACGGCAAAATGACATGGGCGCGGTTGCTGATGCGCAAATTATCGGTCGAAACGCCGCGCTCATGCAAATAGGAAAGCTCGGCGACAAGCGCTTTCGGATCAATGACCATGCCGTTGCCGATGACGCAAATTTTATCTTTATAAAAAATGCCCGACGGGATCAAGTGCAGCTTATACTTTTCCCCGTTGAACACGATCGTGTGTCCGGCGTTGTTTCCCCCTTGATACCGGGCAATCACTTCCGCATTTTCCGATAAAAAGTCCGTAATTTTCCCTTTCCCTTCATCGCCCCATTGCGTGCCGACAACAACGACTGACGACATGGCGAGCACCTCCAGTTTCCTCGGTCTAAACATTGTCAGTGTACCAGTTTTCAGCCATAAAGTCAATGAAACACGAACATTAAAAGAAAATATCGTCTTTTTTATTCGTTTATTAATGATCAGGAAGGCTCCCTCTTCAACGCCGCGGGTGTAAACGGGGAAATAGTCAAAGACCAAAAGAACAAAAAGGCGCTCGACGCCGGCAGCGCGGTCCGTCTTACGCCCCCGGTGGAATTTGCGCCTCATCGAAACGGCGCTCTAAGTTGACGAATTTATTGTACTCTTTAATAAAGGCGAGCTGCACCGTCCCGACCGGGCCGTTCCGCTGTTTGGCGATAATGATTTCGATGATGTTTTTGTTCTCGGAATCTTTGTTGTAGTAGTCGTCGCGATACAAAAAGGCGACGATATCAGCGTCTTGCTCAATGCTCCCCGATTCGCGAAGATCGGACATCATCGGCCGCTTGTCCTGGCGCTGCTCAACGCTGCGCGACAGCTGTGACAAAGCAATGACCGGCACTTCGAGCTCGCGGGCGAGCGCCTTTAACGAACGGGAGATTTCCGACACTTCCTGCTGGCGGTTTTCCCGGTTGCGCCCACTTCCTTGAATGAGCTGCAAATAATCGATCACCACCATGCCGAGGCCGCTTTCCTGTTTCAAGCGGCGGCATTTGGCGCGAATGTCGCTGACGCGGATGCTCGGCGTATCGTCAATATAAATGCCGGCGTTTGACAAACTGCCCATCGCCATCGTCAGCTTGCCCCAATCTTCCGGCGTCAGCTTGCCAGTGCGCAAGTTTTGGGCGTTGATGTTGCCTTCGGCGCAAAGCATCCGCATCACAAGCTGCTGGGCGCTCATTTCCAAGCTGAAAATCGCGACATTTTCGTTCGTCTTCGTCGCCACATTTTGGGCGATGTTTAATGCGAATGCCGTCTTCCCGACCGATGGCCGGGCGGCGACGATAATCAAGTCGCTGCGCTGAAATCCGGACGTCATCCGGTCGAGTTCCGTGAATCCGGTCGGGATGCCGGTGATGTCCCCGTTCCGGTTATGGAGCATTTCAATGTTGTCATACGTCTGTACGAGAACATCTTTAATATTTTTAAAGGCGCCTGAATGTTTCCGTTGGGAAACCTCCATAATTTTCCGTTCCGCTTCATCGAGCAAAACGTCAATTTCATCTTCCCTTGTATAGCCATCTTGGGCAATCGATGTCGCCGTGCGAATGAGGCGGCGAAGCAATGATTTTTCTTCCACAATGCGGGCGTAGTATTCGACGTTGGCCGCTGTCGGCACAGAATCAGCAAGCTCGCTTAAGTAGGAGACACCGCCCACTTCCTCCAGCTGCTCCAAAGCGGCCAGTTCCGCCGTCACCGTCACTAAATCGACCGGCTCGCCTTTATCAGCGACGCGAAGCATGGCGTGGAAAATTTTTTGATGGGCCGCGCGGTAGAAGTCTTCGGGAATTAATCGTTCCGAGGCGAGCGTCAGCGCAGTGGGATCCAAAAACACAGCGCCAAGCACGGCCTGCTCGGCTTCAATGCTTTGCGGAGGAATTCGTTCTGAAAAAAGTTCGCTCATCGTCTCACCGCCTTTTCCCCCGTTTCATTTCCGTCGATAATGCCCCCGCCATAGCGGGCGGGGGCATCGTCGCTACCGTTATTTTTGTTCCTTGACGTGCACTTTTAAGGTCGCTGTCACTTCCGGATGGAGCTTCACCGGCACATTCGTATATCCGAGGGAGCGAATGGCATCAGCAAGCTCGATTTTCCGTTTGTCAAGCTTTAAGCCATGCTGGGTCTGAAGCGCCTCAGCGATTTGCTTGCTCGTGATCGAGCCAAACAAACGGCCTCCCTCGCCCGCTTTCGCCGGGATTTCCACCGTCAGCTTCTCGAGCTCTTCTTTCAGTTTTCTCGCATTGGCCAATTCTTCCGCCGCTTGGCGCTGCTCTTTTTGTTTTTGCGCCTCGAGCGCTTTGATGTTCGCCGGCGTCGCTTCAATGGCGAGCCCTTGTTTGAACAAAAAGTTGTTTGCGTAACCGTCGGCGACGTCTTTGATTTCCCCTTTTTTCCCTTTTCCTTTCACATCTTTTAAAAAAATGACTTTCATGATGGCTTCCCCCCCTCGAAATAGTCATGAATGGCTTCACGCAGCTGCCGCTCCGCCTCTTCCACCGTCACTTCGGACAATTGGGCGGCGGCGTTTGTCAAATGTCCGCCTCCACCAAGCCGTTCCATAATGACTTGCACGTTGACATCGCCGAGCGAGCGGGCGCTGATGCCGACCGTCCCGTCGGACCGCTTGGAAATGACGAACGAGGCAACGACGCCGCTTAAAGTGAGAAGCGTATCGGCCGTTTGCGCAATCAACACTTGGTCGTGCACCTCGTTTTCGCCGCCTTTGGCGATGGCGATGCCATGCTCATCGATCACCGCCCGTTCGATCAATTTCGCCCGTTTGACGTAGTTGGCGATGCTTTCCCGCAGCAATTTTTGCACAAGCACCGTATCCGCTCCTTGGGCGCGCAAGTATGACGCGGCGTCGAACGTCCGCGAGCCGGTGCGGAGCGTAAAGCTTTTCGTGTCGACGACGATGCCGGCAAGCAGGGCGGTCGCTTCGAGCATCGTCAGCTTCATCCGTTTCGGTTGGTACTCTAACAGCTCGGTGACGAGTTCCGATGTCGAAGAAGCATAAGGCTCCATATAGACGAGAATCGGCGCCTCAATGAACTCTTCGCCGCGGCGATGGTGATCAATGACGACGATATGGTCGGTGCGATACAATAGCCGCTCTTCAATGACGAGCGACGGACGATGCGTATCGACGACGATCAAAAGCGTATCCTCGGTGACGAGCTCAAGCGCCTGCTCCGGTTTTAGGCATCTTGACCATAATTCAGCATGTTTTTTCATTTCCTCAAGCAACCGTTGCGCCCCGGCATCCGTTTTGGCCGGATCGACGACGATAAACCCTTCCTTTTGGTTCGATTGGACGACTTTTAAAACGCCGATCGCCGCTCCCATGGCGTCCATATCGGGATATTTATGGCCCATGATGAGCACTTTGTCGCTTCCTGCAATCAGTTCGCGAAGCGCATGGGAAATAACGCGGGCGCGGACGCGCGTCCGCTTTTCCATCGGGTTCGTTTTGCCGCCGTAAAACTTCACTTTTCCATTTCCTTGCTTAATCGCGACTTGATCGCCCCCGCGCCCCAACGCTAAGTCCAAGCTTGATTGGGCGAGCGCCCCGAGCTCCGGGAGCTGGGACACGCCGGCGCCGATGCCGATGCTCAGCGTCAGCTGGGCATGATGTTTTGCCGTCTGCTCTCGCACTTCGTCGAGAATGGAAAATTTGCTTTTCTCGAGCCGCCCAAGAATATGTTCGTTCAATACGGCAATAAATCGGTCGGATGACGTCCGCTTTAAAAAAATGCCATAGTCGTTCGCCCACCGGTTCAACACGGACGTGACGAGGCTGTTTAGTTGGCTTTTTGCCTGATCGTCCATCCCTTGCGTAATTTCATCATAATTGTCAAGAAAAATAATGGCGAGCACCAGCCGTTCCGCTTCATACTGCCGCTTCAATTCCAAATGCTCAGTAACATCAAAAAAGTAAAGAAGCCGTTCCGAGCGGCGAATGACCACTTTCAGTTGCTTTCCGTTCAATTCGACGATCTCTTCGTCCGTTTTTCCCCTTTTCACAAAAGCGGCCAACGATTCGGAAAGCTCGGCGAGAGAGCGGCCGACAAGCGTCTGTTCCTTAAAGCAGGCGGCCAAAAAACGGTTCGACCACTCGATTTCTCCCCCTTCATCGATGAGCATAATGCCGATCGGCATTTGCATCAACGCTTCCTCGCCTACTTTTTTCACCCGGTGCGACAAATTGGAAATATAGTGCTCCAACTCTTTATGCAAGGAGCGTTGCGCCCCAATGACATAATAAAGCACAAACCCGACGCCAAGAAGGGCGACGAGGCCAAGCAGCCATTGGAAGTAAAACAAGCCGATCGCCATAAGCACCGCCAAGGCGGCTAACGCATATAACGGATAGCGATACGCTTTCCTTTCATAAAAATGGGACATTCAAGTCAGCTCCTACACTGAAGAAATGACTCGCCTGATCCAATTATCATATGCGGCGGCGCAAATCAAATCCTAAATCAATTATACCGAATATCGCCACAAGATAAAGTAGAAAAGGCAGGAATAAGCAAACAACCGTCCCTGCCGCCACCACACCTTTGCCAACCCCTTTTTTGTAAGCGGCGTAGTAAAGAAACGAAAATCCTTGCACGATCATCGCCAGCTGCAACACATACGATAAGTTCAACACGGCGATATAGGCAAACGATCCTTCTTTGAACGGGAACAAGGAGAGAAGGAGCACGAAGACATACAACCACAATACAGTTTTCGGCCACATAAGCTCGCGAAACGGCGGCCATGAACCGACCGGCAGCTTCAGCCTCTTCATCACCGGCAGCGAGACGATGATCGTCGCGTACGCCAGCGCAAACGAAGCGATGACAAACAGCGTCGGAACCATATAGCCGATCAGCTTCAGCCCTTGTTCGAACTGCCTTTGCATCTCCAAAGGCGGCGCTTGTCCCATTCCCTTCATTAGATTCATTGCCGTGTCAAACGATTCTCGCACGAGCGCAAGCGTATCTTGGATCATATCGACGTGCAAAAATTGAATCGAGATGATGTAATCAAGCACGATATTCGCCAAAAATACAAGCGCGCCGACAAGAAGAACAAGATAACGGTTTTTCTGTTTCGAAAGCATCGCGCCGACGGCCATGCCGACGGTGCCAAACATAAGCGCCATCGGCAGCGACAAAAGCGAGCCGATCAAACCGGAGATGACAAGGGCCGCCGCCAGCAGCAACATAGCTGGAATCCACCCATGGCGCATCGTAAACACCATAAACGGAAGCGCTAAAAACAAAGCGGCGACAATCCCAATGACCGGCGCGTACAGCGCAAGCAAAAACAAAACAGCAAACAGCGCGAGCTCAATCGCCGCTTCGGTGAGGGCGTGCGTTTTTCGCAATGGACGTTCCCCTTTCTTTGTTTTTTTAGTGATTTGACCTCCTTCCCCACTTTCACTCTGCTTGGGAGTGGGAGTCCGCTCAGTCAGAGGAGATAAAAAAAGCAGTAAGGATCCCCCCTTACTGCTTGCTTTCGGCTCACTCATCCGCAACGTACGGCAGAAGCGCCATTTGGCGCGCGCGTTTGATCGCGACCGTCAATTTGCGCTGATATTTCGCGCTCGTTCCCGTTACACGGCGCGGCAAAATTTTGCCGCGTTCAGAAATGAACTTTTTCAGCAAATCGACATCTTTGTAGTCGATATGCGTAATGTTGTTCGCCGTGAAGTAACATACTTTGCGGCGTTTGCCGCGGCCGCCTTTCCGTCCTGCCATGCTGTTTCCTCCTTTCCGTTGCCATCGTTTCCTCATCGGTGGAATGGCCCGCTGCCTGCGCTTTGCTTCAAGACAGGGGCTTCAAGCGACTTGTTTATTAAAACGGCAAATCATCATCAGAAATATCGATCGGCTGGCCGTCATTGGCGAAAGGATCGTCATCGATGCGGCCAAACCCTTTTTCATCGGGATGTCGGTGGTTCTGATCTTGTCCGAATGGGAATGGATCCCCGTAGTAGCCGCCTGCTGTTGCCCCTCGCTGCTCGCTCGTTCCTTTCGGCTCAAGAAATTGGACGCTATCAGCCACCACTTCCGTCACGTACACGCGCCGACCTTCTTGATTTTCATAGCTGCGGGTTTGCAGTCGGCCATCGACACCAGCCAAGCTCCCCTTTTTCAAAAAGTTGGCGACGTTTTCCGCCTGGCGGCGCCAAACGACACATTGAATAAAATCCGTTTCCCGCTCGCCCTGCTGATTTGTAAACGGACGGTTGACCGCGAGCGTAAACGTGGCAACAGCCACTCCGCTTGGAGTGTAACGCAACTCCGGATCTCTCGTTAACCTGCCGACCAAAATGACGCGGTTAATCATCAGAACCACCTCTTCATCATGTCGAAAAGATTATTCTTCTTCTTTGACGACGATATGACGGATGATGTCTTCGCTGATGCGCGCTAAGCGGTCGAATTCTTGCACCGCTTTCGGCTCCGATACGACATTGACGATCATGTAATAGCCGTCGCGGTATTTTTGAATTTCATAGGCTAAGCGGCGCTTGCCCCAATCCGTCACGTTCGTAATCTCCGCGCCGTTTTCTTTCAACACGTTGTTGAACCGTTCCACGAGAGCTTGTCTCGCTTCATCGTCCATGTTCGGGCGGATGATGTACATGATTTCGTACTTTCTCACGCTCGTCACCTCCTTTTGGTCTAAGCGGCCCTTCCATTCGAAGAGCAAGGAGCAATCACCATTACTCACATTTGTTGATTATACCATGACCGACAACGATAAGCAAGGCAGTTTGCCGCATTCCGTCGGCGCAAACATCTTCCATCCGTATGACCAAGCCAAAAACGGCCCCATGCCGTGACCTGCTGCATCCGCCCTGCCCTCGAACCAATGGTTACACGTTGAACCGGAAATGCATAATGTCGCCGTCTTGCACTTCGTAGTCTTTTCCCTCCAAGCGCACTTTTCCGGCTTCGCGCGCCGCCGCCATCGATCCAGCCGCGACAAGGTCATCGTACGACACCGTTTCCGCGCGAATAAACCCTCGCTCAAAGTCGGAATGGATGATGCCGGCGCATTGCGGCGCTTTCATCCCTTTGCGGAACGTCCACGCCCGCACCTCCTGCTCGCCGGCGGTGAAAAACGTCGCCAATCCGAGCAAGCTGTAAGCGGCGCGGATAAGTTGGTCAAGGCCGGACTGCTCGATGCCGAGCTCCTGTAAAAATTGCCGTTTTTCCTCATCGCTGAACTCAGCGATTTCCTCTTCGATTTTGGCGCAGACAACAATGACTTCAGCGTTGTCGCGCTTGGCAAACTCGCGCACGTCCTTGACAAACGGATTGCCGCTAGAGTCAGCGATATCTTCCTCGCCGACATTGGCGACGTAAAGCATCGGCTTTATCGTCAACAAATGCAGCTGCTTGACGACTTTCATCTCTTCATCAGTGAACTCGAGTGTGCGCGCCGGCTTGCCGGCTTCGAGCGTCTCCTTCAACCGCCGCAAAATGTCGTATTCAAACGCCGCCTCTTTATCCTTTTGCTTGGCGATTTTGCCGACCCGCTCGATTCGTTTGTCAATCGTTTCCAAATCAGCCAACACGAGCTCCAAATTGATCGTTTCGATATCGGCGAGCGGGTCGACTTTGCCCGCCACGTGGGTGATGTTTTCATCACTGAAGCAGCGGACGACTTGGCAAATTGCATCGACTTGGCGGATGTGAGACAAAAACTTGTTGCCAAGCCCCTCTCCTTTGCTCGCCCCTTTGACGATGCCCGCGATATCGGTAAATTCAAAAACAGTCGGCACCGTCCGCTTCGGCCGAAACATTTCCGTCAATACATCGAGCCGCTCATCGGGCACTTCGACGACACCGACGTTCGGCTCAATTGTGCAAAACGGATAGTTGGCTGACTCAGCACCTGCTTTTGTAATGGCGTTAAACAGCGTCGATTTGCCGACGTTCGGCAATCCGACGATTCCTGCTGTCAATCCCATTCGTTCCACTCCTCTTTCCCGTTCACATCTTTCCTCATTATATGGGCTGGCCAAGAAAATGACAAGCGCGCCGCAAGCGGGGAATGTTTCCTCTCCCACCCGCTTCAAAAAAGGCGGAAGTTTGCGCCCTTTTCCCAACACTTGGATGACAAAATCATCTTTTCGGATCAACAGCCTCAAACCGCATTTTGTCGTCGACAATATCTTTTTTCTACTGATCCGAAGCAACTGTGAACCGCTTACTTTGCTTCCGACGTGACTTTTTCAATATTGACCAAACAGTCATACAGCGTGCTGCCGCAGCCGTTATCCGACTCCAAATCGGACGTGAGGACGTTGACCGGCCCGCCGAACACTCCCCATTGTCCTTCGTCAATGTTGATCGTGCCTGGGTAGGCGCCATCAAGCATCTTGACCGTTCCCACGAGCGATCCACGGTCGTTGTAAACAAGCGCCCGGTCGCCATCGGCAAGACCTTTTGCCGCAGCAACATCAGCCGCTACCTCAATGCGGACTGTCTGAAGCGCTGGGATGAGCGGATAATGTTGCGAATGATTCGAACGGAGCGGATGGATCGTCAACAGCCGATACGGGTATTTGGCGGCTAGTGCCGGATTGGACTCCTCCGATTCGGCCGGATACATGATTTGCAGCCGGCCGTCCATCCCTTTTTGCTTGGCGATGGTTGACGTAAATTCGTATTTTCCGCTTGGCGTTTGAAACCGGCGGTCGCGCCATGGCACCGGTTCGACAGGCAAAAGGACGCGGTGTTCTGTTTTCAATCGCTTCAGCGTAATGCCGTGATGCTCCAACGGCCGGAGCGCCATCGCAAGAAACTGCTCACGCGTATAGGCAAAATCATCCCCAAACCCGAGCCTTTTTGCCAGCTCCGTCCAAATCCACAAGTCCGGCTTCGCCTCACCCGGCGGGTCGACAAGCTTCGGCCCGTAGTTCAAATACGCATGGTACATCGATGAACAATAGACGTCTTCCTCTTCAAACGAAGCCGCTACTGGCAAAACATAATCAGCCATGGCAGCCGTATCGGTCATGAACTGCTCAAACACAACCACCGTTTCAACGGAAGCGAACGCTTTTTTCATCAAGTTCGTGTTCGGCACTTGAGCGAGCGGGTTGCCGCACGTGACGATCACCATGCCGATCGGTGGATCATTCGCCCGCAATATCTCTTCTCCCTGCTTCATCATCGTCCATGTGCGCGATGCCGTTTTCCGCTCTGGGAGCGTCAATGCGGCTTTATCAAAACACTCGCCCACCTGCAAGTTGCCAAAATTCGCCCCTCCACCCGGAATGCCAACGTTGCCGCTTGCGGCGACAAGGGCATCGATCCATCGGATTGTATTGCCGCCGTTCGCATAGCGTTGCATGCCAAGGCCAAGATACGTTGCGGTCGGCCGGTCCCCGTAAAGCCGGGCCAGCTCCGTCATTTGATCGCGGCTAACACCGGTATGCCGCTCAATCTCCGCCAACGAAATTGTCTGCAATAGTTGTTTGACATCATCAAACCCAATTGTATGTTGCTTGATAAAGGCCCGGTCCTCCAACCCGAGTCGAAGCAGCTCTTTCATAATGCCCATCGCCAAAAAAGCGTCCATTCCCGGCTTGATGCATACGTACTGATCGGCGATGCGCGCCGTCGGGCCAAACAGCGGATCGATGACCACAATGGTCGCCCCGCGTTTTTTCGCGGCAAGCAACCGCTCGAATAAATGCATGTTCGTGCGGGCGACGTTTCGCCCCCAAATGACGATGTGGCGGCTGTTGTCGATATCTTCTGGCGCATGGCTGTAGGCGTTGCCAAAATCCCATGTCTGCGCCTCAATGCCCGCGCCCCAGCAAAGGCTGCCGATAAGCTCTGTTGCCCCACCATAACAATTAAAAAAACGGCGGTCCAGGTTTTTCAGCAGCCCGTTGTTGGCGTAATCATGGCTGTGAAGCACGGCTGTCGGCCCAAATTGTTCTTTCAACTTCCGCATTTTCCCGGCGATGTCATCAAGCGCCTCTTCCCAAGAAATGCGAACGAACTGCCCGTTTACTTTTTTCAACGGATAGAGAAGGCGTTCTTTGGCGTTTACCCGCTCTTTCAACATCCGCCCGCGTCCGCAAATGTTCCCTTTCGTGATGGGATGGTGTTCGTCGCCGTCAACCCGTACGACTTTCCCCTCGTTCACCGTCACCTTCAGCCCGCATACGTCCCAGCAGTTGAGCGGACATGATGTTACATGCGTCGTTCCCGTCATTTTCTCCCTCCCCTTCGCAACAAAAGAGCATGGCCTCGCCACCATGCTTCATTTGCTTATTCTTCATGCTTGACGAGCACTTTTTTCATTTTGCGGATAAACTCTTTGCGCGGCAACAAAACGCTATGGGCGCACCCTTCGCATTTAATGCGGATGTCAGCGCCCAAGCGGATCACTTTCCAACGATTCGTTCCACATGGGTGCGGCTTTTTCATTTCGACGATATCGTATAGGCCGAACTGTTTCTCCTCCATCGATCCACCTCCCTATGACAACGATTGCTCCCGTTGCGGCTTTGCCTCCGGCTGCTCTTGTCCGTCGCGGCGATGCAGCACAAGCCGCGGGTATGGGGTTTCGATTCCCCGTTCGTCCAACAGCAACTTCACTTCCTTGCGGATCGCCCGAGCGACCGCCAGATGGCGCATCGGCTTCGTTTCGCACGTGATGCGCAATACGACTTCTGAGCTGGCTAAATTTTGCACGCCAAGCAATTCCGGCGGGGCGACCATGTCTTCATACTTCGCCGGCAGCTGCGGAAGAAGCTCGCGGATGGCTTTCTCCGCCTCTTCAATGTCTTCTTCATAGGCGATGCTGACGTCAACGACAGCGAGGCTGTTGTGCAGTGAATAGTTCGTCACTTGAGTGATGCTGCCGTTTGGCAAAATGTGCACTTCCCCGGTCCAACTTTTAATTTTCGTCACCCGAAGCCCAATCGTTTCAACATACCCTTCAAAATTGCCGATGCGCACATAATCGCCGACCGCAAACTGGTCTTCAAAAATGATGAAAAATCCAGTGATGATGTCTTTCACTAAGCTTTGTGCGCCAAAACCCACGGCCAGCCCGACGACCCCAGCCCCGGCGAGCAGCGCTTTGACGGGAACGCCAAACGTATCTAAAATCATCAAGAGCGCAATAAAATATAGTACGTACGTAATGACGTTGTCGAGCAGCCGAACGAGCGTCGCCTCCCGCCGTTCGGAAATGCGGATCGGCGCCTTCTGTCGCACTTTGAACATGTTATGAACGGCAATTTTCAACACTTTCACCGCAATGGCGCATATGAGTAGGATGAGAACAATCTTCAGCGTCCCTTTTCCGATCTGGAGCCACAATTTCTCATCTATCAAAAATGCGAACAATCGGCTCATCGTTTTTTCCATCGTGTTCAACGTTGGCGACACCTCAATCTTTTTTCTTGTTCTGCGCTTTTATTTTAACAAGACCGGCCGCTGATTTGTAGCCCGATATCCCGTTATCGCGAAGAAAAGGCAAGAAAACGAACAATGAAATGTATATCATTCTTTTATTTTCCGTATACTGTTAATACTTTTGAAACGAAAGTAGGAGTGAAGCGAATGAGTATACCATCGATATTTTTCTCGTCCAAGGAGGAAAGGGACCGCGTGTTTTACGATGAGCAAGGGGCGGTGTCGTCGATCGCTTGGCGGGTCGCCTCACTGCTTCCCGACCCGCTCGTTCAGCCGGTCGCTATCGTTTGCATCGGCACAGACCGCTCGACCGGCGATTCGCTTGGACCGCTCGTCGGCACGATGCTCAAAGAGAAGCCGTTGGCTCGCTTCCACGTGTACGGAACACTCGAAGAACCCATCCATGCCGTTAATTTGGAAGAAAAGGTAGAAGCCATTCGACTCATTCATCACGATCCGTTCATGATCGCGGTCGATGCCTGCCTCGGGCGGCTGAAAAGCGTCGGCGCCATCACGATTGCCAAAGGACCGGTCCGCCCTGGGGCTGGGGTCAACAAACAGCTCCTTCCCGTCGGCGACGCCCATATTACTGGGGTTGTCAATGTCAGCGGGTTTATGGAGTTTTTCGTCCTGCAAAATACGCGCCTCCATCTTGTCATGAATATGGCGAAAACGATCGCCAATGGCATTTACGAAGCAGAGCGGTTCATCCTCCGAAAAGAGCGGCTCGCTGCCCCTCCGCTCTCAACAGACCGGCATTCATTATGGTAGGCAGCAAATCCCCCTCTTGGTCAGCTGTTCAAGGAGGGGATTTCTTTTCTGTCCGGCCAAAACAACCGGTCGTTAAACGAGTGAAAGAATGAAAACGGCGGCTGCCGTAATGAGAATGCTCGGCAGCAAATTGGCCACGCGAATGTTCGTCAAACCGAGCATATTGAGTCCAATGGCCATAATTAAAATACCTCCGGTCGCCGTTGATTCGGCGATGAACGAATCGAGCACTTCCTTCGGCACAAACCGTTCGATTTGCGTCGCCAACAGCGCGATGCTCCCCTCATAAACAACGACCGGCAAGGCGGAGAAGATGACGCCGATGCCGAGCGTCGTCGTCAAAATGACACTGGCAAAGCCGTCTAAAATCGATTTCGTATACAAGACGCTATGGTCGCCGCGCAGCCCGCTGTCAAGCGCTCCGACGATGGCCATCGCCCCGATGACAAACAACAACGTCGCGCTGACAAACCCTTTCGCGATGCTTCCTTGCCCGTTTCCGCTCACTTTCGCCTCGAGCCATTGACCGAGCTGGTTCAGCTTTTCCTCCCAGTTCCACCACTCCCCGAGAATGCCGCCGAAAACAAGGCTGAAAATAACAACGAGAAACTGTTCGCTTTTCATTCCCATTTGTATGCCAAGCAGCGCCACCGCAAGCCCAATCCCCCCCATCACCGTTTCCTTTACTCGCTCGGGGATGCGATGAAGCCATTTTCCAATCAACGCCCCGGCGATAATGCTCACTCCGTTGACAATCGTCCCTAACAACACCATGATGTCCAACCCTCTCTTGCAAAAAAATAAACCGGCCTTGATCAAAGGGCCGACTTACTCGTCGAACCGCACATCGAGCAGTTCTAATATTCTCTCTAAATCTTCCGGAGAAAAAAACTCAATTTCAATTTTTCCTCTTTTCCTCGTTTGTTTAATCGTGACGTTCGTCCCGAATTTTTCGCGCAGCAACGATTCGCTTTCCCGAATAAACACGCTTTTTTCCGGCGGTTTCCGCTTCGATGTTTCACGTGAAACATTTTCGTTCGCTTGTTGGATCAGTTTTTCAAGCTGGCGGACGTTCAACCCTTCGCGAATCGTCCGTTCCACGATCGATTTCATTTTGCTTTTTTGTTTCAGCCCTAAAAGCGCGCGGCCATGCCCCATCGAAAGTGTGCCGTCAATGAGCAGCTTTTGCACATCTAGAGGGAGGGACAACAAACGCAAATGATTAGCGATGTGCGGACGGCTCTTCCCAACACGGCTCGCGACTTCCTCCTGGGTTAAGTGCAGCTTGTCCATCAACATTTTGTACGCCATCGCTTCCTCGATCGGGTTCAAATCCTCGCGCTGCAAGTTTTCAAGAAGGGCGAATTCCATCATTTGCTCATCAGTCAACTCGCGCACCACGACCGGCACTGACGGCAAATTCGCCTCTTTGGCCGCCCGGTAGCGCCGTTCGCCAACGACGATTTCAAATCCGTTCGGTACACGGCGGACGATGAGCGGCTGCAAAATGCCGTACTGCAAAATCGATTGCTTCAACTCCTCAATCGCCTCAGGCTGAAACGTTTTCCGCGGCTGGTACGGGTTGGGATGAAGGTCGTGAATGCTTACTTCCCGCACCGTTTCCTCTTTCCCATTCAATTCATTGAGAGAAAGGTTGTCAAACAGCGCACTGATGCCTTTGCCGAGACCTTTAGCCACGTTCAAGCACCTCCTTCGCCAGTTCCAAATACACTTCCGCCCCCCGCGATTTCACATCGTACAAAATGATCGGCTTGCCATGGCTTGGCGCCTCGCTCAGCCGCACGTTTCGCGGGATGATCGTCTGGTACACCTTTTCGCGGAAATACTTTTTGACTTCTTGAATGACCTGCAAGCCTAGATTCGTCCTTGCATCAAGCATCGTCAACAGAACGCCTTCGAGGCGCAAATCATAGTTTAAGTGCCGCTGCACAAGCCGGATCGTGTTAAGCAGCTGGCTGAGCCCTTCTAACGCATAATATTCGCATTGGACAGGGATGAGCACGGAATTGGCCGCTGTCAACGCGTTGAGCGTCAGCAAGCCGAGCGAAGGAGGACAGTCGATAATAATGAAGTCGTATTTGTCTTTCAGCGGCTCGATCGCGTTTCTCAGCCGGATTTCGCGGGAAATGACCGAGACGAGCTCAATTTCTGCGCCGGCGAGCTGGATCGTCGCTGGAATGACGTATAAATTTTCGATGTCCGTCGGTCGAATGACATCTTTTGCTTTCATGTCGCCAATGATGACATTGTAAATGCATTCGTCGACATCGCCTCGCTCAATGCCGATGCCGCTCGTCGCATTTCCTTGCGGATCGGCGTCAACAAGCAGCACTTTTTTTCCAAGATGCGCCAAACAGGCCGATAAATTGACCGCCGTCGTCGTTTTTCCAACTCCGCCTTTTTGGTTTGCAATAGCAATGACTTTTCCCACGATGCCACCTACCTCTATCTCTTCCTCAATCCATTTTATTTTAGCACGAAAACAGGAAAATGACTTTGTTTTCTGAAAGAAAAAACCCCATCAGCAGTGCTTGATGAGGCAAAAGGTGACTTTCGTTATTTTTTCGCGATTCGAATCGTAATTTGATAGTAGTCATCGAATTCTTCTTCTTCAGATTGGACGGACACCCCGCTGCTTTCGACCATGGAAAGCGACTGGCGGATCGTGTTGACGGCGATGCGCATATCGCGGCTGAACGCCTTTCGCTTCGGTTTTGGCTTCCGTTCCCCCGCCTCGAGCAGCTTTAACACCCGATCTTCCGTCTGCTTGACATTCAACTGTTTGTCGATGATTTCTTGCAGCAGTTTCAGCTGTTTTTCTTTATCTTTCAAGGCAATCAACGCGCGCGCATGACGTTCCGTAATCGCCCGTTGCAAGAGCGCCTCTTGCACCTCTTGCGGGAGTTTCAGCAGACGCAGCTTATTGGCGATCGTCGACTGTCCTTTGCCGAGCCGCTGAGCGAGCGCTTCTTGCGTCAAATCATGGAGCTCGATCAATTTGGCGTACGCCATCGCCTCTTCAATCGGCGTCAACTCTTCGCGCTGTAAGTTTTCAATGAGGGCGACGGAGGCGGTTTCTTTGTCATTTAAGTTTTTGATGATCGCGGGGATTTCCGTCCAGCCAAGCTTTTGCACCGCTCTCCATCTCCGCTCGCCGGCGATGATTTCAAACCGTCCGTTCCCGCATTCGCGGACGACGATCGGCTGGATGATGCCGTGCGTGCGGATCGTCAGCGCCAACTCGTCGATCTTCTCTTCATCAAACATCGTGCGCGGCTGAAAGCGGTTCGGAATAATGCTTTTGACCGGAATGTGGCAAACTTCCTCCCGCTCTTGCTTTTCCTCCATTTCTTCCTGTTCTTTTTCTCCAAAGCTGAACAAGCGCGAAAATGGATGTTTCATCCCCCTACACCACCTTTGGACATACTTGGCCAAAATGTCTCTGTCTCGCCCGGCATACGCCGCCTTACAGTCGGTTTTTTGGCGCGGGACGAAGGCGGGGAGCGAAACAGCTTGTTTCTCTCTTTCAGCCGGCAAAGCCCTCCCCCGCCCGCAAAGACGCTACTGAATCGGTTGTTTGTTCGGCGTTCCCGGTTTGCGCGGGTATTGGTTCGGCGTTTTTCTCATTTTTTGGATGAAAATGATCGTTCGTTCGCCTTCGTCAAACGGCAACGTGAACGTTTCCGTCGCCGTCACTTCTCCGCCAAGCACAGAAATCGCCTTGTTTCCCTCTTTCAGCTCCTCGAGCGCCGAAGCAGCTTTCATCGCAATGAATGTCCCGCCCATTTTCACGAGCGGAAGGCAAAGTTCGACAAGCACTGGCATGCGCGCCACCGCTCTGGCCGTGACGACGTCAAATGATTCGCGCATCCCCTTTTGACGGGCGAACGTCTCAGCGCGTTCGTGGTAAAGCGCCACGTCCGCAAGCCCGAGCTCGGTGATCAGATGCTCTAAAAAACGGATGCGTTTTTGCAGCGAATCAACGATGGAAACGCGCAAATGCGGAAAACAAATTTTGAGCGGAAGGCTCGGAAATCCCGCCCCGGATCCGACGTCGCAAAGCGCAAGCGGCGCTGAAAAGTCGTAGTAAAAAGCCGGGGACACCGAGTCGAAAAAGTGCTTCACATAGACGCCGGGCTTGTCCGTAATAGCGGTCAAATTCATTTTCTCGTTCCACTCAACGAGCAGTTCGTAATAGCGCTCAAACTGCGCAAGCGCCCGGGAAGAGAGGAGAATTCCCCTCTCTTCGAGCATGGTTTGAAATTGTGTCGCCTCCATAAGCCAATCCTTTCCCTCATTGTTTATTCATTCGACACGCGCGCGATTCTTCCTTGTTCCAAATACACTAATAATATCGAAATATCGGCCGGATTGACGCCGGAAATGCGCGACGCCTGGGCGATCGAAAGCGGGCGCACTTGTTTGAGCTTTTGCCGCGCCTCGGTTGCAAGCCCTTGGATGGCGTCGTAATCGATATCTTCCGGGATTTTTTTGTTTTCCATTTTTTTGAGCCGTTCGACTTCTTGCAACGATTTTTGGATGTAGCCCTCGTACTTGATTTGAATTTCGACTTGCTCAGCCACTTCCGGAGCGATCTCCTCGTCAGCCGGCGCCAGTTTTCGGATGTGCTCGTACGTCATCTCCGGGCGTCGGAGCAAATCGGCGGCGCGAATGCCGTCTTTCAGCTCGCTTCCACCCGCTTCACGGATGACTTCCTGCACTTTTGGCGTCGGTTTGATGATCACCGTTTGCAGCCGCTTTTTCTCTCGTTCGATCGCCTCTTTTTTCGCCAAAAATTTTTGATACCGCTCTTCGGAAATGAGACCGATCCGATAGCCGAGCTCGGTCAGGCGCAAATCGGCGTTGTCATGGCGAAGCAAAAGCCGGTACTCGGCACGCGACGTCAGCAGGCGGTACGGCTCATTCGTCCCTTTCGTCACCAAGTCGTCGATTAAAACGCCGATATAGGCATCAGAACGGCTTAAAATGATTTCTTCGCGGCCGAGCGCACGGTGGGCGGCGTTAATGCCGGCCATAATGCCTTGGCCTGCCGCTTCTTCATAGCCGGACGTGCCGTTGATTTGCCCTGCGGTATACAAGTTTTTCACAAGCTTCGTCTCGAGCGTCGGCCATAGCTGCGTCGGCACGATGGCATCATACTCGATCGCATAGCCAGCCCGCATGAGCTGCGCCTTCTCAAGTCCCGGGATCGTCTCGAGCAGCTTGCGCTGGATATGTTCCGGCAAACTTGTTGACAACCCTTGCACGTACACTTCTTCTGTTTCCCGCCCTTCCGGCTCGAGGAAAATTTGATGGCGCGGCTTATCGTGGAACCGGACGACTTTATCCTCGATCGATGGGCAATAGCGCGGCCCGGTTCCTTTGATCATGCCGGAGTACATCGGCGACAAGTGCAAGTTTTCATCGATGATGCGGTGTGTTTCCTCCGTCGTGTACGTCAGCCAGCACGGCAGCTGATCAGTGATGTATTTTGTCGTCTCGTACGAAAACGCGCGCGGCTCCTTGTCTCCCGGCTGAATTTCCGTTTTGCTGTAGTCGATCGTCCGGCTGTTGACGCGCGGCGGCGTGCCCGTTTTGAAGCGAACAAGCTCAAACCCAAGCTCTTCTAAATGCTCGGACAGCTTAATCGACGGTTGCTGGTTGTTCGGGCCGCTCGAATATTTAATGTCTCCGATGATGATTTCCCCGCGCAAAAACGTCCCGGTCGTAATGACGACCGCCTTGGCGTAATAATGCGCCCCCGTGTGAGTGATGACACCTTTGCAAACGCCGTCTTCGACGATCAGCCGCTCGACTTTTCCTTGCAGAAGCGTCAAATTCTCTTGATTTTCGAGTGTTTTTTTCATTTCCCGCTGGTACAGCACTTTATCGGCTTGCGCCCGAAGCGCGCGGACGGCTGGCCCTTTGCCGGTGTTTAGCATCCGCATTTGAATGTATGTTTTGTCAATGTTTTTTGCCATTTCCCCGCCGAGAGCGTCGATTTCGCGCACGACGATTCCTTTCGCCGGGCCGCCGATCGACGGGTTGCACGGCATGAACGCGATCATATCGAGGTTGAGCGTAATGACAAGCGTCTTCGCCCCGATGCGCGCCGAAGCTAATGCCGCTTCGCAGCCGGCATGGCCAGCGCCAACGACAATGACGTCATACGTTCCTCCATGGTAATCCATATGGCATTTCCTCCTCGCTTATTTTCCTAAACAAAACTGAGCAAACAGCTGATCAATCAAGCTTTCATGGACCGTATCACCAATGATTTCGCCAAGCAACTCCCATGCCCGGCGCAAATCGATTTGGACGAGATCAACCGGCATGCCGGCGTCAATGCCGGCCAAGGCATCCTCGATCGCTGTTTTCGCCTGCTCGAGCAAGGCGATATGGCGAGAGTTTGAAACGTACGTCAAATCGCCGGCTTCCAGCTCACCCCCAAAAAACAGGTCAGCAATCGCCTTCTCCAGTTCATCAATTCCTTGTTCATGCAACAGGGATGTCCCCACGACCGGCCGGCCGGCCGCCAGCTCCTTGACCCGCTCCATATCGATCCGCCGGGGCAAATCGGTTTTATTCACAATGACGATGGCGTCCATTCCCTCGATCATGGCAAACAGCCGCTCGTCCTCTTCCGTCAGCGGTTCATGATAATTCAAAACGAGCAAAATTAAGTCGGCCCGCTTCAACATTTGCTGCGAGCGCTCGACGCCGATCCGTTCGACGACATCTTCGGTTTCGCGGATGCCAGCCGTATCGATCAAGCGAAGCGGTACGCCCCGGACGTTGACATATTCCTCGATGACGTCGCGCGTCGTCCCCGGAATATCGGTGACGATCGCCCGATTTTCATGGGCGAGCGCATTCAAAAGCGACGATTTGCCGACGTTCGGCCTCCCGATGATGACCGTTGCCAGCCCTTCGCGCAATATTTTTCCTTGTGCGGCGGTCGACAGCAGCTTTTCAATTTGCCCGCGCACATATTCCGCCTTTTCCCGCAAAAGGCGCGGCGTCATTTCTTCGACATCATCGTATTCCGGATAATCGATATTGACTTCAACATGTGCCAGCGTCTCCAAAATCGTCTGCCGCAACTCGCGAATCAATTTTGACAGGCGCCCTTCCATTTGCTGTAGGGCGACGTTCATCGCTCTGTCGGTTTTGGCGCGGATCAGGTCGATGACTGCCTCAGCTTGAGATAAATCGATGCGCCCATTTAAAAACGCCCGCTTCGTAAACTCCCCCGGCTCGGCGAGCCGCGCCCCGTTTGCCAGCACGAGCTGCAGCACCCGATTGACGGAAACAAACCCGCCATGGCAGTTGATCTCGACCACGTCCTCGCGCGTAAACGTCTTCGGTGCGCGCATAACTGATACCATTACTTCTTCAACGACCCGTCCGCTTTTCGGATCGATGATATGCCCGTAGTGGATCGTGTGCGATGGAACGTCTTTGAGCCGCTTTCCGCTCGGGCTGCGGAAAAGCCGGTCAGCGATCTCAACCGCTTGATCTCCGCTCAACCGAACGATGGCAATCGCCCCTTCGCCCATCGGCGTCGAAATGGCGGCGATCGTATCAAATTCCGTCAAAGCTGTTCACCTCTCTTTACTCCGCTTTCTCTATATCCACAGCCCGTTTTGGCCGCTTTTTTTCCTTGTGCATATTCACTTAGTTCAATTTTAACTTATCCACATGTGAATAACAATACGGCGCGCTCAACGCGGTTGTTGAAAAATATAAGCGGCGGCCGTCAAAAAAGTTGGTGGAAACTAGTGATTGCTTCACAATCATCTGGACGGATAGGCAAAAAAGAGCGTTGCTGCGCTGTTTCCCCATTTGAAGAAGCTCTTGCTGGAGCGTTTCCCCCCATTTCCATCGCCAATCTTCCAGGCGGCGCCAATCCCGTAAAAAAAGAGGCCGCCTCTCTACAGTTTAGCGAGGCGCCTCTTTTTTCGGCGACATTTTGCCTGTTTTCGGAGCGACGACAATCGAACGGTGCGGATCAACGCCAACGGAATAGGTCAAGACGTGCTTGTTGTCAGCCAGCGCTGCATGGATGATCTTCCGTTCATGCGCCGGCAACGGCTCCAACCTTACTTCTTTTCCCGTCTTCACCGCCCGGGCGGCCAGCTTGTGCGCCAGTTCGATCAGCGCCTTTTCCCTTCGTTCGCGGTAATTTTCGACATCGACGGCAATCGACACGTATTCGTCAGCATGGCGGTTGGCGACGAGCTGCGCCAAAAACTGAAGAGCGTTTAACGTTTGCCCGTGCTTGCCGATCAATAGACCGACCGGCCCCCCGTGCACATGAAGCGTCACCTGCTTGCCGCGGCGGACGGCTTCGATGCTTGCCCCTTCCGCCCCCATTTGCGCGATGACTTGCTGCAAAAAGCGAACCGTCTCCTCAACCGGGTCGATTTTCAGCACGGCTTTCACAACCGCCGGCCGGCCGCCAAACAAGCCAAACCAACCTCTTTTCCCTTCATCGAGCACAACAATAACCGCACGCTCTCGAGGAACGCCAAGCTGCGCGAGCGCCAACTGCACCGCCTCTTCGACTGTCCGGGCAGTCGCGGTCACTTCTTTCACTTTTTCGCTCCTCCTGAATGGGCGGCAATCTCCGGCCCTTTAATGAGATACGTTTGCACAATGGAGAAAATATTTCCGACGACCCAGTAAAGCGACAAAGCAGCTGGGAAGTTGATCGCGAAAATGACGATCATAATCGGCATCATCCAAAGCATCATCGCCATTTGCGGGTTTTGCTGAGCGGAGCCGGCCATCATGATTTTCTGCTGGATGAACGTCGTCACGCCGGCAATGACCGGCAAAATGTAGTACGGGTCTTTTTCGCCAAGGTCAAACCATAAAAAATTATGTTGGGCAATTTCTCTCGTCCGCATGATGGCATGGTAAAATCCAATTAAAATCGGCATCTGGATCAAAATCGGGAAGCAGCCGGCCATTGGGTTGACGCCGTGCTTTTGGAATAAGAGCATCATCTCTTGCTGGAGCTTTTGTTGAGTTTGCGCGTCTTTTGAGCTGTATTTTTTGCGGAGCGCTTCAATTTCCGGCTGAAGCGCTTGCATCGCCTTCGCGTTGCGCGTCTGTTGAATCATCAGCGGCAAAATCAATAAGCGGATCAAAATGGTGACGACAATGATGGACAACCCAAAGCTTCCGCCGAGCAGCCCGGCGACATATTTGATCAGCCAAGAAAGCGGATAAACGATATACTCGTTCCAAAACCCCTTGCTTTCCGGGGTGATCGGTTTGTGAATTTCCGTGCATCCGGCCAGCACAGCCGCTAACGCACCGAACAAAATGATGAATCTGATTCGCCTTTTCACCTTCTTTTTCCTCCCACATATACAAGTTCACGTATGTATTTTACCATCTTTTTTTGCCGCGTGGAGCATTTTTTCAAGCCGAATGCGACGGTTGGCCTCCTTTTTTCAGCCCTCCGGATTTCCGGAGCACATGGATTAAACTTTTTTTTACTTCCGCATAATTCATCTCCGCCACCGGCTGCCTAGCGATCACGACATAATCTTTGCCAGGGGCAATCTCCTCTTTCAATTCGAGGAAGCATTGGCGGATGTAGCGCTTGATTCGATTTCGGACGACAGCCTTGCCGAGTTTTTTGCTGACAGACAGCCCGATGCGAAAATAAGGCTGCTCCGGGCGGTCAAGCGTGTAGATGACAAACTGGCGGTTGGCCGTTGAAGCGCCCCTCTGAAACACTTCCTGGAACTCTTCGTTTTTCTTGATCCGATACTTTTTTTTCATTCTCCCCAAACACTCCATTTCCCGGCGGCAAAATATTGAGAAAAAAGACCACTGAAACTTCAGTGGCCTATTATGCAGACAAAACTTTTCTTCCTTTGCGGCGGCGGCGCGCCAACACTTTTCTGCCGTTTCTCGTGCTCATGCGCGCGCGGAATCCGTGCACTTTGCTTCGTTTCCGTCTATTCGGTTGATACGTCCGTTTCATCTATGACACCTCCCTAGGGAATAACAGTTACGGGCAGTCTTTCTCATTATATTGAACAATCTTAGCAAATGTCAACCGCCTCTTCGTTTTTCCAACTTTGATCAGCGCTGTGGATAAATTTTTTCTCCCTATCAACAATCCACAACATTTATCGACATTTTTTTCACATGTTCAATGGTGTGGATAATGATTTTTTCACACCCTGTCCATTTTGTGGATAATCAAAAAAATCCCGTTGCAACAAGCCGCTTTATTTGCTATTATTATTGTGTTTTCACTATGGATAATTATGTGGATAAGATGAGTCTATCCACATTTTGTGGATAGATTGTGGATAGTTTTTTCACAACGCGTTAATAATGTTACCCACAGATGGTGGATTTTGTCGAAAAGCTTCTTTATTTCCTTAATATGCTTTTTCCACAAACTTATTTTTTTAAACAAACGATCATCCTCTGACTTAAGGGAGGGGCAACGGGTGGAAAATATCCATGACTTATGGGATCGCGTGCTCGCGGAGATTGAACAAAAAATCAGCAAGCCGAGCTTTGAAACTTGGCTCAAGTCAACAAAAGCCCACTCTTTACGAGGTGACACGCTCGTCATCGTAGCCCCGAACGAGTTTGCTAGAGATTGGCTTGATTCTCGCTACTCTCATTTGATTGCGGAAACGATCTACACCATCACGGGCGAAGAATTGGCCGTCAAGTTTATCATTCCGCCAAATCAGGATGATGAAGAACTAGAGTTCCAGTCATCTAAGAAAAAGCAACGGAAACCGTATGAAGAGACAAACGATTTCCCACAAAGCATGTTAAATCCGAAATACACGTTCGATACGTTTGTCATCGGCTCCGGCAACCGGTTCGCCCATGCCGCTTCATTGGCGGTCGCTGAGGCTCCGGCCAAAGCATACAACCCCTTGTTTATCTATGGCGGCGTCGGACTTGGAAAAACACACTTAATGCACGCGATCGGCCATTACGTGATTGAACATAACCCATCGGCGAAAGTGGTCTATTTATCTTCAGAGAAGTTTACGAATGAGTTTATTAACGCCATCCGAGACAACCGCCCTGACGACTTTCGCAACAAGTACCGGAACGTTGACGTCCTACTGATCGATGATATTCAGTTTTTGGCCGGAAAAGAACAAACGCAAGAAGAATTTTTCCATACGTTTAATACGCTGCACGAGGAGAGCAAGCAAATCGTCATCTCAAGCGATCGACCGCCGAAAGAAATCCCAACACTCGAAGACCGCTTGCGTTCGCGCTTTGAGTGGGGGCTCATCACCGACATTACGCCGCCTGATTTGGAGACGCGGATCGCTATCCTCCGCAAAAAGGCGAAGGCGGAGGGGTTTGACATTCCAAACGAGGTAATGCTTTATATCGCCAATCAAATTGACTCGAACATCCGCGAGCTTGAGGGCGCTCTCATTCGCGTCGTCGCTTATTCGTCGCTCATCAACAAAGAGATCACCGCTGACTTGGCAGCAGAGGCATTGAAAGACATCATCCCGAGCGCAAAGCCGAAGGTAATCACGATTCAAGACATTCAGCGCGTTGTTGGACAGCATTTCAACATCAAGATGGAAGATTTTAAAGCGAAAAAGCGAACAAAATCGGTCGCGTTCCCTCGGCAAATTGCCATGTATCTCTCCCGCGAACTGACCGACTGTTCGTTGCCGAAAATCGGCGATGAATTTGGGGGACGCGATCATACAACCGTCATCCACGCCCATGAAAAAATATCAAAGCTTTTGCAAACCGATACGCAGCTGCAAAGGCATATACAAGAGATTCAAGAAAAGCTGAAGCAACTGTGAACAACTGTCTCAGTTTTATGCACAGCTTATCCACATGTGGACAGGCTGTGCTTGCTTCGCTTTTTTTGTTTATCCACATACTAACAAGCCATACGACTAGTACTACGGTTTTTGTTTTTATATTTTCATAATTTATTTCCGACGATCTAAAGAAACAGGGAGGAACAGCAACGTGAACATTTCCATTGACCGCGAAGCGTTGGCCAAGAGCGTCCAAGACGTGATGAAAGCCGTATCGACAAGAACGACGATTCCGATTTTGACCGGAATCAAACTAACAGCAACCGCCTCGGGAGTAACGCTGACCGGAAGCGATTCCGACATTTCAATTGAATCGTTTATTCCGCTTGAAAAAGAAGGCAAGTTGCTCGTTGATGTGAAAAGACCGGGGAGCATCGTACTGCAGGCGCGCTTTTTCTCTGAAATCGTGAAAAAACTGCCGCAACAAACGGTGGAAATCGAAACGGAAGACAACTTTTTGACGATCATCCGCTCGGGGCACTCAGAATTCCGCCTTAATGGGCTAAACGCCGACGAATATCCGCGCCTGCCGCAAATTGAAGAAGAAAACGTGTTTCAAATCCCGGCTGATTTATTGAAAACCGTGATTCGGCAAACGGTATTCGCCGTTTCTACATCGGAAACGCGCCCAATCTTGACAGGTGTCAACTGGAAAGTTGAACATGGCGAGCTTGTCTGCACAGCGACCGACAGTCATCGCTTAGCCATGCGCAAAGTGAAAATTGAGTCGGAAAATGAAGTATCATACAACGTCGTCATCCCTGGAAAAAGTCTTAATGAGCTCAGCAAAATTTTGGATGACGGCAACCACCCGGTGGACATCGTCATGACAGCCAATCAAGTGCTATTTAAGGCCGAGCACCTTCTCTTCTTTTCCCGGCTGCTTGACGGCAACTATCCGGAGACGGCCCGCTTGATTCCAACAGAAAGCAAAACGACCATGATCGTCAATGCAAAAGAGTTTCTGCAGGCAATCGACCGAGCGTCCTTGCTTGCTCGAGAAGGAAGGAACAACGTTGTGAAACTGACGACGCTTCCTGGAGGAATGCTCGAAATTTCTTCGATTTCTCCGGAGATCGGGAAAGTGACGGAGCAGCTGCAAACGGAGTCTCTTGAAGGGGAAGAGTTGAACATTTCGTTCAGCGCGAAATATATGATGGACGCGTTGCGGGCGCTTGATGGAACAGACATTCAAATCAGCTTCACTGGGGCCATGCGGCCGTTCCTGTTGCGCCCGCTTCATACCGATTCGATGCTTCAGCTCATTTTGCCGGTGAGAACATATTGACCCACCGCCCTCCTATTGGCGAAAACCATTCAGCTTCAAGGGCAAAAGCCGCCCGACAACGCTGCTTTTTCTCAAGTCCGATGAGAAGGCGGGCAACATCTATGCCCATCCTTCTCATCGGCTTTCTTTGCGAGTGGGCGGATTTTCCGGTAAAATAAAAGAATAGGCAGTTTGAAGGAAAGCGAGCGATGACACGGATGGAACAACGGGTGACGATTACAACGGAAACGATTACGCTGGGGCAGCTTTTGAAACTTGTGCGATTGATCGATACTGGCGGTGCGGCCAAATGGTTTTTGCAGGAACATCACGTGCTTGTCAATGGAGAACGGGAAAACCGGCGCGGGCGAAAGCTGAGAGACGGCGACCGGATCGACATTGAACCGTTTGGCACGTTCGTCGTCGTAAAAGCGGAGTAGGTGAAGGTTCGGTGTTTTTGACCAACTTAACGTTGACGAATTACCGGAATTATGAGTATGAAACGCTGAATTTCGGCGAGGGCGTGAACGTCATCTTAGGAGAAAATGCCCAAGGAAAGACGAACATGATGGAGGCCATTTATGTTTTGGCTATGGCGAAGTCGCACCGCACGTCCAACGATAAAGACCTTATCCGTTGGAATGAAGAGTATGCTAAAATAGAAGGAAGAGCGGAAAAACGAAGCGGGTCGTTAACGCTTGAGTTGCTTATTTCAAAAAAAGGAAAAAAAGCAAGATGCAACCATATTGAACAGCAACGGCTCAGCCAATACGTCGGCCATTTGAATGTCGTCATGTTCGCTCCCGAAGACTTGAATTTAGTCAAGGGAAGTCCGCAAGTGCGGCGCCGATTTGTCGATATGGAAATCGGGCAAGTGTCGCCTGTGTATATACATGATTTGAGCCAATACCAAAAGCTGCTGCAACAACGCAATCATTACTTAAAAATGATGCAGGCGCGCGAGCGGAGCGATGAGGCGGTTCTTGATGTGTTAACTGAGCAGCTTGTATTGCTGGCGGCCAAAATTACGCTGCGGCGCCGCCAGTTTTTGTCGCTGCTTGAGCAATGGGCGATGCCAATCCACTATGAAATCAGCCGCGGCGCCGAACAGCTTTGCATCCGATACGAACCGTCGGTCGACGTATCAGAAAAGGCGGAATTGTCGAGAATAGTAGAAGCATACAGTGAAACGTTCGCCGCCATGAGGGAACGGGAAGTTCTGCGGGGAACAACGTTGGTCGGCCCGCATCGCGATGACATCGCGTTTTTCGTGAATGGAAAAAACGTGCAAACTTTCGGTTCCCAGGGGCAACAACGTACAACCGCGCTAGCGGTCAAGCTGGCAGAACTTGAGCTCATCTTTTCCGAGTTAGGCGATTACCCCATTTTATTGCTGGATGATGTGTTGTCAGAACTTGATGACTTTCGGCAAACCCACCTCCTTGATGCCATCCGGAAAAAAGTGCAAACTTTTGTCACAACAACAAGCATTGACGGCATTAAGCACGATATCATTCAAGAAGCGGCTATTTATCGAGTCCATTCTGGTTCGGTAACCGCTCCTTCTTGACCGCGAGACCGTTGAACGTTTGCAAAGAAAGCGTAGGTGATCAGGCATGACAATGGAACAACGGGTTGAGCAGACGTACGATGCAAGCCAAATCCAAGTGCTTGAAGGCCTTGAAGCGGTCCGCAAGCGCCCGGGGATGTACATCGGCTCGACGGGGCCGAAAGGACTGCACCATCTCGTTTGGGAAATCGTCGACAACAGCATCGACGAGGCGTTGGCGGGCTATTGCACAAACATCGATGTGACGATCGGCAAAGACAACAGCATCACCGTCGCCGACAACGGGCGTGGCATTCCGGTTGACATTCACGAGGCGACCGGGCGTCCCGCCGTCGAAGTCATTATGACCGTCCTTCATGCCGGTGGGAAATTTGGCGGAGGGGGCTATAAAGTGTCCGGCGGCTTGCACGGCGTTGGCGCTTCGGTCGTCAACGCCTTATCGGAATGGCTCGAAGTTTACGTCTATCGGGATGGAAAAATCCATTACCAGCGGTACGAGCGCGGAGAACCGTGCACCGACTTGCAAGTCATCGGCGAGACAGACCGGACCGGAACGACGACCCGTTTTAAGCCGGACCCGGAAATTTTCACTGAGACGACCGAATTTGACTATGAAACGCTGGCCACTCGGTTGCGTGAGCTCGCCTTTCTAAATCGCGGCTTAAAAATCACGCTGACGGACGAACGGGTTGACAGCCGAAAAAACGAATATGTTTACGAAGGCGGCATTCGTTCATACGTCCGTCATTTGAACCGAACACGAGAAGTGCTGCACGAAGAGCCAATTTATATCGCTGGCGAGCGTGACGGCATTGCCGTAGAAATCGCCTTGCAGTACAACGACGGCTATACGAGCAATATTTATTCGTTTGTCAACAACATTCATACGCATGAAGGCGGCACACATGAATCTGGCTTTAAAATGGCGCTGACGCGCATTATCAATGATTACGCTCGCAAGCAGCAAATTTTTAAAGAAA
This sequence comes from Geobacillus sp. PK12, assembly GCF_004123125.1. Taxonomy (NCBI): domain Bacteria; kingdom Bacillati; phylum Bacillota; class Bacilli; order Caryophanales; family Anoxybacillaceae; genus Geobacillus; species Geobacillus sp. PK12. The sequence goes on along the minus strand of NZ_SDKL01000018.1, from coordinate 5,172 downwards.
ACGACACGAATTTGACTGGCGAAGATGTGCGCGAAGGGCTGACGGCCATCGTGTCGATCAAGCATCCATCGCCGCAGTTTGAAGGGCAAACGAAAACGAAGCTCGGCAACAGCGATGCGCGCACGGTGACCGACGCTGTCTTTTCCGAACAATTTGAAACGTTTTTGCTTGAAAATCCGACGATTGCCCGAAAAATCGTCGAAAAAGGCATGATGGCGGCGCGGGCGCGGCTGGCGGCGAAAAAAGCGCGCGAACTGACGCGGCGCAAAAGTGCGCTTGAAATTTCCAATTTGCCGGGCAAACTGGCTGACTGTTCGTCAAGAGACCCGTCGATCAGCGAGCTGTACGTCGTCGAGGGCGATTCGGCCGGCGGCTCCGCGAAACAAGGGCGCGACCGCCATTTCCAAGCGATTTTGCCGCTGCGCGGGAAAATCCTTAACGTGGAAAAAGCGCGCTTGGACAAAATTTTGTCGAACAATGAGGTGCGGGCGATTATTACCGCCCTTGGCACGGGCATTGGCGAAGAGTTTGACATCTCAAAGGCGCGTTACCATAAGGTCATCATCATGACCGACGCCGATGTTGACGGGGCCCATATTCGCACGCTTCTTTTAACATTTTTTTACCGTTATATGCGGGAATTGATTGAACACGGCTACATTTATATCGCTCAGCCGCCGCTGTATAAAATCGAGCAGGGAAAACAGGTGCGTTATGCTTACAACGACCGCCAGCTTGAGAAAATCCTTGCCGAGCTGCCGGACCAGCCAAAACCGACGATTCAACGCTATAAAGGACTGGGCGAAATGAATCCGGAGCAACTTTGGGAAACGACGATGAATCCGGAAACGAGAACGTTGCTGCAAGTGAGCTTGCAAGACGCCATTGACGCAGATGAAACGTTTGAAATTTTAATGGGCGATAAAGTTGAGCCGCGCCGCCAGTTCATCGAAGAAAATGCCCGTTATGTGAAAAACTTGGACATTTAGGATAAAAAAAGAGGGAATCAGCCGCCCTCCTCGCTTCACCTTGCCGACGGGGACACCCGGCGCGCGAGCGAAGCGGCGCCCGCCGTCCGTCCGCGTCCGCCTGGCCGGGCGGTCCGGACTGGAGGAGGTTTCAAAGGGAGGTTTGAACGAATGGCAGAACACGAACAACCGCGCATCCGCGAAGTGAACATCAGCCAGGAAATGCGTTCTTCGTTTCTTGACTATGCGATGAGCGTCATCGTTTCGCGCGCCCTGCCGGACGTGCGCGACGGGCTGAAGCCGGTGCATCGCCGCATTTTATATGCCATGCACGACCTCGGCATGACTGCCGATAAACCGTATAAAAAGTCGGCTCGCATCGTCGGCGAAGTGATCGGGAAATATCATCCGCACGGGGATGCCGCCGTGTATGACACGATGGTGCGCATGGCGCAAGATTTCAACTACCGCTACATGCTTGTCGACGGACATGGCAACTTCGGATCGATTGACGGCGACGCGGCAGCAGCGATGCGCTACACGGAAGCGCGCATGTCGAAAATCGCCATGGAGCTTTTGCGCGATATCAACAAAGACACGATTGACTATCAAGACAACTATGACGGTTCGGAAAAAGAACCGGTCGTGCTGCCGTCCCGGTTTCCTAATTTGCTTGTCAACGGTTCATCCGGCATCGCTGTCGGAATGGCGACGAACATTCCGCCGCACCAGCTTGGCGAAGTGATTGATGCCTTGTTGGCATTAAGCCAAAATCCGGAGATGACGGTTGCCGATTTGATGGAATACATCCCAGGACCTGACTTTCCAACCGCTGGACAAATTATCGGCCGCAGCGGCATCCGCAAGGCGTACGAAACGGGTCGCGGCTCCATTACATTGCGCGCCAAGGCCGAAATCGAGCAGCAGCCAAACGGCAAGGAAACGATCATTGTGACCGAGCTCCCTTACCAAGTAAACAAGGCGAAACTGATCGAGCGGATCGCCGAACTTGTGCGCGACAAAAAAATTGACGGCATCACCGACTTGCGCGACGAGTCGGATCGGAGCGGCATGCGCATCGTTATCGAAGTGCGGCGCGATGCCAACGCGAAGGTTGTGTTGAACAATTTGTACAAACATACGGCATTGCAAACGAGTTTTGGCATCAACATGCTTGCTTTGGTAAACGGCGAGCCGAAAGTGCTGAACTTAAAAGAGTGTTTGGAGCATTATTTAAACCATCAAAAAACCGTCATCCGCCGGCGGACGGCGTTTGAGCTGAAAAAAGCCGAGGCGCGTGCTCACATTCTGGAAGGGTTGCGCATCGCCCTTGACCATTTGGATGAAGTGATCGACCTCATCCGCCGCTCACAGACAACGGAGGCGGCGCGCGAAGGGCTGATGGCGCGGTTCTCACTCAGTGAACGGCAAGCGCAGGCGATTTTGGATATGCGCCTGCAACGGTTAACCGGCCTTGAGCGGGAAAAAATCGAACAAGAATACCAAGACCTTGTCCGTCTGATCGCAGAACTGAGAGGCGTATTGGCCGACGAAGAGAAAGTATTGCAAATCATTCGCGATGAACTGAGCGAAATTAAGGAGCGGTTCAACGATGAGCGGCGCACGGAAATCGTTTCAGGAGCCGTTGAGCAGTTCGATGACGAGGATTTAATTCCACAAGAGCATGTCGTCATCACGCTTACTCATAAAGGCTACATCAAGCGCTTGCCTTTATCGACGTACCGGAGCCAAAAACGCGGCGGACGGGGCGTGCAAGGCATGCATACGGCGGAAGACGATTTTGTCGAACATTTGCTCATTACGTCGACTCATGACACCGTGCTGTTTTTCACGAATAAAGGGAAAGTATATCAGGCAAAAGGCTACGAGATTCCGGAATTCGGCCGCACAGCCAAAGGGCTGCCCATCATCAACTTGCTTGAGCTCGATAAAGATGAGTGGATCAACGCCATGATTCCGATTGAAAGCGAGTTTAGCGATGAACGCTACCTCGTGTTTGCGACAAAGCAAGGAATTGCCAAACGTTCCCCGCTTTCAGCGTTCGCCCATATTCGCAACAACGGGCTTATCGCCATCCATTTGCGCGAAGGGGATGAACTGATTTCTGTCCGGCTGACGGATGGCAAAAAGCATTTGATCATCGGTACGAAAAACGGCATGCTCATCCGTTTTCCGGAAACCGACGTGCGGGCGATGGGCCGCAGCGCGACTGGAGTCAAAGCGATCACGCTTGATGACGGGGATGAAGTAGTTGGCATGGAAATTTTAGAAGACCATCATGATGTGCTTGTCGTCACGAAAAAAGGGTTCGGCAAGCGCACTCCGGCCTCGGAATACCGCGTGCAAAGCCGCGGGGGCAAAGGATTGAAAACGTGCAACGTCACGGATAAAAACGGTCCTGTCGTTGCGGTGACAACCGTCGTCGGCAATGAAGACGTCATGGTGATCACGACCGGCGGCGTGCTCATTCGCATTGCCGTCAGCGATATTTCTCGGACGGGAAGAATCGCCCAAGGCGTTAAGCTCATTCGCCTCTCTGGCGAAGATGGGCATGAGTGCGTCGCTACGGTGGCGAAAGTGCCTGAGGAAGAAAGGGACGAGGAATAAAGAAGAAGATCATTCAGCCTAACGGAAACGGCGCTTCGCCTATAGGCGCGGGGCGTCGTTTTTCTGTTTCAAAAGCCTGCCATCGCGGCCAAAATCATGTTACGATAGAAATACAGAGAAAAAAAGACAAAGGGGGCACTAATCGATGGTCCGTGTGAAACGCTCCCAGCTTCGCGAAGGATGCGTGCTCGCTGAAGATGTGCTCGGCAAGACGAAACGTCCAATTATACCGAAAAACACCGTGATCACGAAACCGTTGCTACTCGTACTTGAAAAATTCCTCGTTGAGGAAGTGGACGTTGAACCATTGCTTGCTAACGGTGAACCATTTCCCAACGTCGATTCCGCATCAACGGCGGTTGCCAAACAGCCGATGGCTTTCTACTTAGAGGCGGTCCAACGATACAAAACATGGTTTCAATCGTGGCAAGCCGGTTTGCCGGTTGATATCGGCGAAATCAGAGGGGTCATCATTTCGCTTTTTGAACGAATGGCGGGCCAAAAACGGGAGTTGCTTATGTTGCATCATTACGCAACAAAGGACGAATATTTGCACCATCATGCCGTCAGCGTCGGGCTGCTCGCGGGCTTTTTGGCCATGCAGCTTGGATACAGCGAAGGGGAATGCCACCAAATCGCCCTTGCCGGTGTGCTAGCAGACTGTGGCATGGCGAAAGTAAGTAAGAGAATTTTGACAAATCCGTCGGCGCTCACTGAAGCCGAGTTCAATGAAGTAAAGCAGCACCCTGTCTTCAGCTACCGCATGGTGCAAAAAATCCCTGCGCTAAACCATGGGGCAAAACTTGCTGTGTTGCAACATCATGAACGAAATGACGGCAGCGGCTACCCGCTCGGAGTAAAAGCAGAAAGAATTCACCCTTACAGCCAGATCGTTGCCGTCGCTGATGTCTACCATGCCATGACTTCAGAACGGTTATACCGTCGCAAACAGTCGCCGTTTCGGGCCATTGAAACGATGCAAAGGGAGCAGTTCGGCAAACTGAGTACAGAAGCTGTCGCCGCGCTGGTGAACAATCTCATCGGCCTACAAACAGGAGCCGTCGTCAAACTCTCCAACGGCGAAATGGCTGAAGTGATGTTTATTCCTTCGGACGAGCCAGCCCGGCCGATCGTCAAGATCATCGAAACCGGACAGTTGCTGTCACTAAGCGTTCAGCGGGACATATATATCGAGGAAATGGTGCAAGGTTGATCAGTGTCAGTTCCAAAAAATACTATTGCCTAAACAACATCCACATGATACAATCAACATTGCTTGTGACGGTAAAGAAATAAAAAAGTTGTTGACTTTTCGTTGTCCATGGGTTATTATTTAATAGCTGTCATCATTAAGGGACAGCGAAAAAGCTCCTTGAAAACTAAACAAAACGCAAGCGTCATAAGAAAAGCGGAGGCGCCGTAATTTCGCCTAAAGGCAGCCCGCGTCCTGCGGGCAACGGCGAAATATCGCCATCCTGGCGATCTCGAAGCCAAATGTTCTTCACCCTTAGTGGTGCTTGCACCCCGAGGGGGAAGGTGATTTGGCAGAAGAGAGCGAGGCGCCGAAGCTGGACAA
>NZ_SDKL01000177.1:0-1082 GCF_004123125.1 Geobacillus sp. PK12 | reverse complement strand
TATGCGGACCGCTACGGTTTCCGGCGCAATCATACCGATGCGTTTCGGGGTGAGATCGCCAAACAGGATGAACAGGCTAGTGACAAGCACGAATGAACAGATGAAGCTGGCTTTATCGGCGGCTTCGGGTGACATAAAGCGTTCAAATAGCATGGAAAAGGTAGGAGAAAATGCCGCATCGCCGATGATACCAGCCAGAATGGCGACGGCGTTGACGCCAATTTGAATCACAGTAAAGAAGATGCCCGGCGTTTCCTGAAACTTGAGCACCAGATCGGCGTTAAGGTTTCCCTCATCGGCCATCAGTTTGAGTTTAATTTTACGAGACGCCGCCAGCGAGATCTCGGACAACGAGAAGAATGCGCTGATGGCAATAAGGAAAAAAATCAGTAATAGACTGTTTAACATAGTTTTTAACTTTAGGTAAGTTTTCGCATGAGCCGAAATTGACGCAGCGATCCTCAGAAAGGTGAACACATAAAGGTGAACACATTATGATCGTTATTGAAGGCTCGAACCGGGCGAGGATAGGCCCGGTCCGGGCGCATTATAGCAGGAGCGGCGAAATTACCGCCAGTGATCAACGCGGTGGCGGCAGACAGACGCCGATACCGCCCAATCCACAGTAGCCGTTTGGATTCTTGTGCAGGTATTGCTGGTGATCATCTTCTGCATAATAAAACGGACCCGCAGGCTCGATTTCTGTACTGATAGCGCGGCTATCGCCGTTCTCTCTCATCGCCTGCTGAAAGCGCTGAAGGCTTTCCTGCGCGGCCTGTTCCTGCTCAGGCGTAAGCGTATAGATAGCGGAACGATACTGGCTGCCGATATCGCCGCCCTGACGCATACCTTGCGCGGGATCGTGATTTTCCCAGAACTGTTGCAGCAACTCGCCGTAGCTGATGACCGCAGGATCGAAAACGACACGTACTGCTTCAGCGTGGTCGGTCTGGCCGCTGCATACTTCACGGTAGGTTGGGTTGGGGGTATAACCGCCAATATAACCCGCCGCCGTGCTGTAGATACCCGGCTGCTGCCAGAATAAACGCTCTGCGCCCCAGAAGCAGCCCATCGCAAAAATA
>NZ_SDKL01000176.1:0-1155 GCF_004123125.1 Geobacillus sp. PK12 | reverse complement strand
CGTCCCGCCACACGGCCGCGCGCTTCAGCGACCGCTCCCACAACTCCGCGTAGGACAGCTCACCCTCGCTGTCCACCAGCGCCACGTTGTCCGGCAGCCGCGCCGCGATCCGTCCGACCAGCGACGGCAGCGGCTCGCCCGCCACCAACGGCGCGGCCCACTCGCGCGTCTCGGCCGTGCCCACCCCGATCCGCCCCACCGGGCGGGCGGGATCGGCGACCAGCGCGCCGATCGCGCCGACGAACCACTCCAGCAGCGATTCGGCGACGGCGTCGGGAACCTGTCCCTGCCAGTAGCCGAGCTGGATCTTGAACCGCTCCCCGGGCGTGATGCCGAGGGTCAGCGGATAGTGCGTGCCTTCGATGGTGCGCAGATGCGTGAACTGAGCGGCGTACTCCCGCGGGTAGTTCTCGATCACCAGCAGCGTGTCGAAGCCCGCGCCGGGTCCGGCCGCCTTCTGGATCTCCGGCAGGCCCAGATGCTGATGCGGTTTGAGGGCCGTCTGCCTGGTGTGCAGGTCGGTCAGCAGGTCCACGACCGGTTGGCCGCCGTCGAGGGGCACCCGCACCGGCACCGCGCTCATCAGCAGGCCCGGCATCGACTCGATACCCTCGAGTTCCGCGGGGCGGGTCGCGACCATGGTGCCGAACACCACGTCGGTCCGCCGCGTGAGACGCGCCAGCACCAGCGCCCAGGCGGCGTGCACCACCGTGCTCGGCGTCAGCCCGTGCTCACGGGCGAACTCCAGCAGCCTGGTGTGCAGCGCCGGGGTCAGGTGGGTGGCGCGGTAGTCGTAGTCCGTCTCGACGGACGTCGTCGCGATCAGCGCGGGCTCGTCGAGACCGGCCAGCTCGTCGCGCCAGGCCGCCCTCGCCGCGTCCTTGTCCTGCCGGTCCAGCCACGCCAGGTAGTCCTTGAAGGAGGCGCCGCCGCGCTGTTCCGGCAGCCGTCCGCCCGCCGTGTACGCGTCGGCGACCTCGTTGAGGATCACCGCCACCGACCAGCCGTCGACCAGGATGTGGTGGATGACGAACAGCAGCCGGTGCCGGTCCTCGCCGATCCGGATCAGCACCAGCCGGACCAGCGGCGCCTTGGCGAGATCGAACCGCTTTCCCTGTTCCTGTCCGGCCAAGGCCCCGACGGCCGCGTCGACGT
>NZ_SDKL01000175.1:0-1185 GCF_004123125.1 Geobacillus sp. PK12 | reverse complement strand
AAATCACCATCATAATTAATTAATAATGGGACTAGTTTTTTAAATGACTTGCCTGAAATTACTTCATCATCTAACAACCCTATAGCACTTTCTAATGCCTGCGGTTTTATGCCTAATTTATAGGCTTTAACATTTTTACTATTAGCAAGTGATACAACTTCAGCAAAAAACAATTTGCTTAATTTGCTTCTGTCAAAATAGTTGATTGAATCAAAATAATTGGCTAGTTCTATATCATTTATTAGGCTTTTAATATAAATATCTTGTATGCCTTCATTTTTATATCTTTCTTCTTTTTCTCATGGAAGCTCATTTAATTTAACATTATTTATAAACTCATCGCTAAGTTTGATGAAAGGAATATTAGGCTCAGGAAAATATTTATAATCTATAGTGCCAGTTTTCGTTCTCATAACGACTGTGCTCATGGACTCTTCATCGTATCTCTTTGTTTGCTGTAAAATAGGCTCATTGGTTAAGATTTTTTGTGTCTGTAGCTTTATTTCATAGTCAATAGCATTTCTAATGGCTCTAAAGCTGTTCATATTTTTTATTTCAACTTTTGTACCAAAACCTTTATAGCCTTTTGGTCTAAGAGAAATATTTACATCTGCTCTCAATGAACCTTGTTCCATTTTTGCACTAGAAATGCCTAAAGATAAAGCTATTCTTCTTATCATATCTACGTAAGCAACAGCTTCATCGGCACTACTTATTTCTGGATAAGAAACAATCTCTATTAGCGGTACACCAGCACGGTTGTAATCTAACTTTGTTTTTTCTCCATGATACTGTCTTGCCGTATCTTCTTCTAAGTGAATTCTTTCAATATTTATTTTTTTACTGCCAGATTCAGTATTTATCACAAAGTGACCATTTGAACCAATAGGTCTATAAAACTGCGTTATTTGGTATCCTTTAGGCAAATCAGGATAAAAATAATTTTTTCTGTCAAAATGTAATTCATTGTCAATTGTCATACTTAATGCTTTAGCTAATTTGACCCCAGAAATAACAGCTTCTTTATTAAGTAATGGAAGAGTCCCTGGGTAGCCTAAATCAATCTGATTTACAGTCGTATTAGCATCGGCTTCAAAGTCAATTTTTGATGGCGAAAACATCTTTGTTTTAGTGTTGAGCTCAAGGTGAATTTCAATGCCGATAATTGTTTCAAAATTATTCATT
>NZ_SDKL01000174.1:0-2047 GCF_004123125.1 Geobacillus sp. PK12 | reverse complement strand
GCGATGGCTTCGGGCGGGCCGAGCATGGCCAGGTGACCGGTGGGCACCTCGACGACGTTCGCGTTCATCCTCCCGGCCATGAATCGTTGCCCGGCAACGGGGATCATCCGGTCCTCGGTGGCGATCGCGTAGTGGACGGGGTGCCGCTTCCACGCCGGGGCACCGGCCGGTTCGAGCATCGCGGCCAGCGCGAGCGGACGCTGGTTGACGGCCAGCAGGGCGGCGTCCGCCGCCGTCGTGTCCGGGGCGAAGACGTCGTGGAAACGAGCGGGGGCGATGCTCAGCTCGACCCGTGGCGGCCCGTCGGGGTCGGCCTCGTCTGCTCCCGGCAGGGGCCGTGCGGTGGTGACCTCCTGGGCGGCGCCCCCGAAACGCCGGTCCAGTTCGCCCGCGGACTCGTCCTGGGCCGGGGCGAACGCCGCGACGTAGACCAGCGCGCTGACGTTCTCGGCCTCGGTGGCCGCCTGGGTGATCACCGCGCCGCCGTAGGAATGGCCGACCAGCACGATCGGGCCGGGGGTGGTGGCGAGCGTCGTGCGGAGGTAGTCCGCGTCGTGGTGGAGGCCGCGCAACGGGTTGGCGACGGTGACGACCCGGTGGCCACGGCCGAGCAGGAGGCGGGTGACGCCGTCCCAGCTGCCGGTGGCGTCGGCGAACGCGCCGTGGACCAGGACGATGGTGGGCTCGCTCATGACGGTGGTGCCTTTCTCGAAAGGGATTCTCGGGTCAGGGGTGGATCTGGCGCGCGGCGGCTTCGACGACCTCGGCGGAGGTGCCCGGCTGGGAAACGGTGACGGCGTGGCTCGCCCAGCGTTCGACGACGCGGGCGTGCATCCGCTCGGCCATCTGCCGCTGGCCCGACGGCGGGATGATGCGGTCCTCGCGGGTGAGCAGGTACCAGCTGGGCAGCGACTTCCACGCCGGCGGACCGGCGGGCTGCAGGAGCGCGGCCAGTGCGAGCGGGCGCTGCCCGTCGGCCATGTTCGCGGCCTGCTGCTCCGGCACGTCCTGGGCGAAGTAGTGGCGGAACTTCGCCGGGTCGATGGTCAGCTCCACCGGCGGGATCCCTCCCGGCAGGCCGGGCATCCCGGTGGGCAGCGGGTAGGGCCGGGTGGTGGTGATCTTCCCGGTCGGTCCGCCGAAACGCTGATCCAGTTCCTGGACGGTTTCCCCGGCGTCCGGGGCGAACGCGGCGACGTAGACCAGCGCGGCCGCTTTGGTGGAGCCGGTCGCGGCGCCGGAGATGACCGCGCCGCCGTAGGAATGGCCGACGACGACCGTCCTGCGGGGCAGGGATTCCAGCACGCCGTGGACGTAGGCGACATCGTCGGTGAGGCCGCGCAGTCCGACCGCGGCCATGGTCACCTGGTAGCCGTCCTGGCGCAGCCGGGTCGCCACCCCGTCCCAGCTGGAGGCGTCGGCGAAAGCACCGTGCACCAACAGGATCGCGGGTTTGACCGCTCTGGTCACCTCCGGTGCGGAGTCGGCGCCCGCGCTGGTGGTCCCGCTCAGGGCCACCGTGACGGCGGTGGCCAGCAAACCGGCCTTCAGCAGGAGTTTGCGGTGTGTCGTGCTCATCGTGGTTCTCATTTCTTCGTTCGGGACTGGTGATCGGCGCGGTCGGTGATTTCGAGCCGGCCCCAGGTGACCTGGCCGGTGATCCGCAGCCGGGGCTTTCCCGGCCGGGGCGGGCTGCCGAGGGTGGTCCGGATCCCCGCGCCGCTCGCGGAGACCTCGGAGGTGAGCACCGTCCATCCGTCGGGGACCACCAGGACGATGCGGCCCGCCTGGCAGTTGACGTGCACCTCGACCTCGTCGTGCGGACAGTGCGCGGCGGTGAAGTCGAGCGTGATCGACCCCATCGTGGAGGTGGCGTTGATGAGCGGCGGCACTTGCCACGGCCCGGTTTCGGTGATCGCGCCCCAAGTGCTGTTGAGGTCGAGTGAGGAGGTCATGACCGGTACTGCCCTTCGGGAGCCGGCACGGGAAGGAGGCGGCGGCGTTCCGGGACGCTGGTCCGCTGGCGGCCGGTGCGGTCGTCGAAGGC
>NZ_SDKL01000173.1:0-1067 GCF_004123125.1 Geobacillus sp. PK12 | reverse complement strand
GTCAGATTTTGGAAAACCATCGTCGCTACGTAAGTTCAATAGACCACATATTGATATTTGAAGTTGGGAGAGTTATATAAATCAGTGAAATATTTTTATAGATTATCTTCGATTATTAAATCAAAACACTAAAACTATGAACACTCAATTATTGCTTACACCAGACAGTTGAAATTTAAACAATGTTTCGGAGCAAGATTGAAAAAAATTGCTGCATATAATGCGAGAAAATATATAGTATTATAAGAAGCTACCATATATATTAAATATAAAATTGAGAATTAACTAGATTAATTCTAGTGCTTTTTTATCGGTTTTAGCTTCCAATAGCTATTATTGGAATATGAAGGTAATCCCCTTCCGCTCGTAAATTTGCACACTTATTAATAATGTTATAATTATTTTAGTACTATGAATAAGTTGAATAAGTTAATTTTAAGCCCAATATATTTCACCCCAATTTTTTCTGTTTCTGGGCTTTTGAAAATTGTTGATGACAAAGATAAGTTAAACAAAGATAGCTCTATATCTATTGATGAAAGTGATTATATGCAATTGATTAGAATGTATGTCCCTTACTATAATAAACTAGGGGATCGTGGTAGAGACAGAAGACCTACTAATTACTCATCTAGCAAATACAATAAAGTTAGAATTGTGGACTTAAGTGACTTAGATAGCAATTATTTGCTTTCTCAAAATGATCAATTTCAATTTATAAAAACACATTGCGGGCAACATAATAATGAAAATGTATATAATGGCTATGGAGTGTAATGAACATATTGCCACGCGACACATCCAGCCTTGCAACCATATAAAAAATACATACCACAAATTAAGCAAAAATACTGAGAACATCTTAAGGAGAATGTATGGCTAGAAGGCTACAGAGATTTGCGCTAAGTAAAAAAACCAATGCTGGCTTCTGTCTTGGTGCAATTTTTATGCCAATTCTTTCTTCTATACTAACTGTGTCTTGTGGTGTGTACTATAATACTGATAGAGAAAGAAAATTTGAGGAGCGGTTTAAATTCTTTGACTTTAAATTGTATGAAGGTAAAATT
>NZ_SDKL01000172.1:0-1258 GCF_004123125.1 Geobacillus sp. PK12 | reverse complement strand
AACCGTCTAGGGTAGCTAAAAATGGTGGAGTGTGCAGTGGAATAAATTTTTCTGCATATGTTACAATGCTTTCTCTAACTTCAGGTGAGTAAAAAACTGGAGATAAGAACTTAAAGCCAGCATAAGGGATTCTAAAGCCTATTGCTTCAATTTCATCTAATTCAGAAATAAAATTGTGCTCTTTTCAATATTTGAGCAATTTTTCAACAGCTACTAAATGATTAGGCAAGTCTTCTTTGTGTTCATATTTATTAGCTTTATCTTTAAGAATTAAATTGCCATCTAAAGCAATACGTTCGCATATACCAGTGCCTATTAGTTCTAAATCCTTGTCAGCATATAAAGCCCATTTTAAAGAACTACTACCAGCATTAATAACTAATATTTTTTTAATTTGGTCATTCATATAATTATCCAATCAAGCCTTATTTAAAGGTATATCCGTTCAAAATAGTAATTGACGTTACATCAATAACATCTGCAACAGTTGCACCACGACTAAAGTCGTTGATAGCCCCATTCACTCCTTGTAATATTGCACCAACTGCACCATATTTACCCATTCTTTGAGCAATTTTGCAGCCTATATTACAGCTTTCTAGGTTTGGAAAAATAAATACTCCAGCTTCTTTTTGAACTGCACTAGGAAACTTAGCTTTTCTTACATTTAGGTCATAGGCTGAATCAAATTGCATTTCACCATTAATTACATTTAAACCTCTTTCAGTGGCTATTTTTACAGCTTCTCTAACTAAGTCGGGATTTTCACCTTTGCCTGAGTTATTGGTTGAATAAGTCAAAAAAGCCCCTAGACTATTCATATTCATCATATTAGCAAAACTAATTGCATTAGCAGCAATGTCAACTAATTGTTCTGCACTAGGTTTTTGTACTGTTGATGGATCTGTAAAAATAAGTTGCTCATCATCTTTATGCATAACTATAACACTAGAAATAGTTTTAATTGCTGGTTTTGCACCAATGCATTTAAAAGCAGCACGTAAGATATCGGCAGTTGAATAAATTAAGCCACCAACAGCACTATCAACATCCTTTAATTTGATCATCATAGCGCCATAGTAAGGTCTGGTGTGCATATTTTTTAAGCAAGTTTCATAGTCTTCTTTGCCATTACGAATTTTAACTAATTCACTAGCATAAGCCTTAATTGACTCTTCTTCCTTGCTTAAAATAATGTTTGCTAGGCCATCATCAACAACTCGAGATTCATTTTCCAAAAGCATAATTGGTCTTGCTA
>NZ_SDKL01000171.1:0-1497 GCF_004123125.1 Geobacillus sp. PK12 | reverse complement strand
CAATTTCACCGGTAATCAGGCGGCACGTCCAGCGACCTCGCGTGGACGGAGCCGTCGATCACCAGGCGACCATCAGCTCGGTCAATCCGTACGCGGGAGTGGTCAGCCGGAATTCGGTGTCCTGTGCGGGATCCGCGAGCCTCAGCGCCGGGAAACGCCGCCACAGCTCGGTGAAGACCGTGCGCAGTTCGAGCCGGGCCAGCGCGGCGCCGAGGCAATGGTGGACTCCGTGCCCGAAGGCGACATGCGGGATGGGCTCGCGGGTGACGTCGAGGCGGTCCACATCCGGTGCCAGCGCGGGATCACGGTTGGCCGCGGGGAGCGAGCAGATGACGCTGTCCCCCTTCTTGATCTCCTGCCCCGCGAGGGTGAGGTCCTCCCTGGCGATCCGGGGAGTCGGGCTGTACGGCACGGTCAGGTACCGGATCAGCTCGTCGACCGCCCGTTGCGCCGACTGCTCGTCGCCGCGGAAAGCGTCGATCTGCTCGGGATGGCGCAGCATCGCCAGCACACCGAGGCCGATCATGCCGGAGATGTTGTCGTCGCCCGCCAGCATCACCTGAACGCAGAAACCGCGTAGCTCCTCGTCCGTGGCGTCGTCCCCGTATTCGGCGACGACCGCGCCGATCATCCCCTCACCCGGCTCCTTGCGTTCCCTGGCGATCATCGCCAGCAGATAGCGCGAGAACTTATCGCCGAGCGCCGCCCGGCGCTTTTGACTCAGCGAGGCGTCGAGATGCCCGTGACAGAGCTTCATGAACATGTCGCGGTCGTCCCTCGGCACCCCGACCAGCTCGCACAGCACGGCGCCGGGCACCTTGTCGGCGACGAACGCGATCAGATCCGCGGGGGATCCCGCCCGCTCCATCTCGTCGAGGCGGTCGTTCACGATCTGCTCGATGTACGGCGCCATCCGCTGCATTTTCCGCAGGGTGAAGCCGGGCGTCAGTTTCCGCCGCAGCCGCGTGTGCTCGGGCGGGTCGTAGTCCATCAGGTTGCCGACCAGTTCCCGCGGCCGGAAGATGCCCTTCCCGCCGATCTCGTCCCGCGGGTGCCAGCGGCGCCGGGTGCTGAACTGCTGGTGATCACCCATCACCTGCCGGACGACGGCGTGCGCGGTGGCCATCCAATGGGTCTCGGCGTCCGCTCCGGATCCGATGGTGTCCCTCGTCAGCGCTCCGGCGGCGAGCAGTTCGTCCGCCGGATCCAAGCCCTGCCTGCGAATGTGCAGCGGGCGCGGGTCGTCCTCGCTCAACGGGAAAACTCCTTTGCTTGGGAAGGAGTCGTGAGTGGTAATGAGGGTTAGAACCGTCATTACCACTCACGACCACCGGTACCGACCTCCCGGCGCGGGTCCGGACCGGCTGACGGAAGCCGGGTCGCGGCTCCGGGTGTCCACAAGAGACACTTTTCGGGAGATAAGCGTCCGATTTGAGCAGTTTGCATGGTTTCGCGAGGTGGTCGTGAGTGGCAAAGAGCGTTAGAACGCTCTTTGCC
>NZ_SDKL01000170.1:0-1194 GCF_004123125.1 Geobacillus sp. PK12 | reverse complement strand
TCACGCCTGATCTCGCGTCCGGCGTCGTCGTAGGTGAAGGCGACCTCGTGCCCGGCGATCCGCAGCGACCGCGGCAGCCCCGAATCGTGGAAGCGCCACTCACTGTCCACTCCGGACGATGTCCGGCGGACGAGCGTCTCACCGTCGTAGCGCCAGCACACGCCGAGCCCGTTGATGGTGTCGACGACGACGGAGTCCGTGCCGTCACGGCGGATTTCGACCCGCGACTCGGCGTTCTCGGCGACGGTCAGCCTGCCGAGCGCGTCGTATTCGTACCGCGTGACGTCGTCCGGGGTACGTCGTGCCACGACGTTGCCGAGGAGGTCGTAGTCGTACTCGGTCACCTGGCCAAGGCTGGTGGTCATGCGGCGCAGCTGCCCCGCCGCGTCGTAGGCGTAGCCGATCCGGCGGCCGTCGTAGTCGACCTCCTCCACGAGCCTGCCCGCGGCGTCACGGACATACCGCCAGACGAGGCCGTTCGGATTGGTCACCGAGCTGAGCCGCAGCTCCCCGTCGTAGCCGTAGAGCGTGCGGCCGCCCGCGGCGTCGGTCTCCTCCAGCACGAGGCCGAACGGACCGTACTTCCGGCGCCGCGCGGCACCCGTCGCGTCGCGGTACTCGACGACCTGGCCCTCCGCGTCGTGCACCCACGTCTCGCGCTCGCCGTGCGGCCCGAGCCGCCAGGCACGACGGCCGTCGATGGTCCAGCCGAGTTTCACCGTGCCGCCGGAGGCCGTGTGCACCACGCGAGGGCGGCCGTACGGATCGCGATCGCCGGGGCGGACCGAGCGGTCCGTCACGGGGGCGTCGCCGAGCGGATCGGGCGCGTCGGGGACGGCCACCGGCAACCCGGCGCCGACGGGTGTGGTGGCCGGGTCGAACGCCGGGACCACCCGTTCGGTCTCCCCGTCGTCCGCCCGCAGCCGGACCTCGCCGCCGTCGGCGGGCGCCAGCCGCACGGTGGAACCCCCGGGACGGTTGACGGCCACCAGCTCGCCGTCCTCGTCGTACTCGTAGCCGGTTTCCCGGCCGAGTTCGTCCACTTGGGACAGTAGTTCGTCGCGGTGGTTCCACCGGTAGCGCCGGGAATTGCCCAGTGGGTCGATGCGCTCGATCAGCTGGTTGGCGTCGTTGAGGCGGTAGGTCCACGTGTGACCGACGGCGTCGGTGTGCCGGGTCACGCCGGGCTCGTAG
>NZ_SDKL01000169.1:0-1432 GCF_004123125.1 Geobacillus sp. PK12 | reverse complement strand
CAGTTTTATGTTCCTTGCTTAAGCCAGAAGATTTAGCTAGTTACTACAGGCATATTGAAACAAATCCTAGTTTTTCTTTTAAAGTGGAGTCATTAATTCATGAAATTTTGCAACATTTTACTCCTTACAACATTGATTCGAATCCTTTAATTTAAGCTATATGCTTATTAAAGGATTTTTATTTAATAAAATTGAATTATGAAGCTTCAAAATAATATTGTCGTAAAAAATGTAACTGCTGTGGATCATTCCTATGAAGGACTAGGCACAGTTAAAATTGATGATTATCCTATTTTTGTTGAAAATTTATTACCTGGTGAAATAGCTGATATTTTGATTAAAAAAGCAAATTCCAAATTTGCTTTCGCTAAAGTTATCAAAAGATACAATGAGTCAACAAAAAGAATTAAGGTTGTAAATGAGAAGCTAATGGAAAGTGGTTCAGCACCACTTGCAAATATTTCATATAGTAATCAGTTAGAGTTTAAAGAGAATTTTGTTAAGCAATTATTTAAGAGAAATATTCACTACACTGACATATTGCCAATATTAAAAAGCGACTATGAATGAAGGTATAGAAACAAATTATTACTGTTTACTAAAAATGTCCAAAACACCATTAAAATAGGGTTATACGAAAAAAATAGTCACAATTTAATTGAGCAGGATTCATATGACTTGGTTTCTAACGAAGCTGAAAATGTTTTAATTTGGCTTAGCAAAAACATTAACAAATATGATTGTTTTAAAAATGTTAAAAATGCGCTGACCGGCATCACTTTAAGAGAAAGCTATGCGAATAAAAACATAATGCTTTATTTTACTACATCAAAAGCATTTGATTTATCGAAACAATTTGTTAATGATATCGCAAAAGAATTTGATCATATAGAAACCATTATGGTTATTGTTAATGATAAAGTTGTTTATTCATATTTAAGCGAAAAGCCCTATTTAATAGACAAAATAGGCAAATTTAGCTTTAAATATAATTGAAATAGTTTCTTTCAAATTAATTCGAATCAAACAGAAAAGCTTTATTCACTTTTATTAGATAATCTAAATTTAGATAAAAGCAAAGTGGTCTTGGATGCATATTGTGGCATTGGCACAATATCATTATTTTTAGCTCAAAAGGCTAAAAAAGTTTATGGGCTAGAAATAGTAAAAGAAGCTGTTATAAATGCTAAGGAAAATGCGTTGGATAATAGCATTCATAATACTGAATTTATTTCTGGTGACGTTATTAAAACAATTGATTCAATAAATGAAAAGATTGATACAGTAGTAGTTGATCCGCCAAGAAGTGGACTAAGTAGTGAATTTTTGAATAAAATAATAGATATAAAGCCTGAAGAAATAGGCTATATAAGTTGTAATCCACACACAATGTGCAGAGACATTGATCAGTTAATTAAAGCAGGATATGAAT
>NZ_SDKL01000168.1:0-1216 GCF_004123125.1 Geobacillus sp. PK12 | reverse complement strand
ATTCGGGCCGATGTCCCTGAATGACATGGCGGACAGCGTGCTGGCGCAGGCACCGGACTGCGTCGTCTGGCTGGGGTGGTCGCTCGGTGGACTGGTTGCCAGCCAAATTGCGCTAAGCGCCCCTGCTCGGGTGGACAAGCTGATTACCGTGGCGTCATCGCCCTGTTTCAGCGCACAGGGTCGCTGGCCGGGCATCAAGCCAGACGTATTGCAGGGCTTTCAACAGCAGCTCAGCGAAGATTTCCAGCGCACGGTCGAGCGGTTTCTGGCGCTGCAAACGCTGGGAACGGAGAGCGCACGGCAGGATGCCCGATTGCTAAAAAGCGTGGTGTTGGAACAGCCGATGCCGTCAGTCGAGGTATTGAACGGTGGGCTGGAAATTCTGCGGGAAGCCGATTTACGCCAGCCGTTAGCCGACGTGACTGTGCCGTTTCTGCGGCTCTATGGTGCGTTAGATGGGCTGGTGCCGCGCAAAGTTGCCGGACTGCTGGAGGAACAATGGCCGAACTCCACGTCGGTGGTGATGCCAAAGGCCGCGCATGCGCCGTTTATCTCGCACCCGGATGCCTTTTCCGAACAGATAATCGCGTTCGCTCAGGCGTAACCGACGATAATTTACATTTTCTCCTCAATTTCTCCACGATTTAACCGATGCTGGCAGTTAAGGTTATTCGGCACGCTGTATGCATAATGTCGGTCGTTTCAAGATCGAGATACCGGGGGCGACCACGGTGTGAGGCATCCCTACGGGAACCTCATCACCGTGTTTCCCCTTATAAAATGCAAACGCATTTTAAATGCCACTTGTGGCAGCCCGTCAGGGCGAGCACAGGAACTGGGCGAGTAAATCCATGCTGAAGTGATCAGCATTACCTTGTATGCAGGGTTTTCTCTGGGTTGAATGAACCAGATTCTGTTCGATTATAAGTAGGCTGCTCATGAAGCAGCCACATCAAAATATGGATGAGGAGTATAGAAGCGATGGCGAATTTTTTTGTCGACCGTCCTATTTTTGCGTGGGTGCTGGCTATCCTTCTCAGCCTGTGCGGTATGTTGGCGATCAAGTCATTACCGTTGGAACAATATCCCGATCTGGCGCCGCCCAGTGTAAGGATCACGGCGAGTTACCCCGGTGCGTCGGCACAGACGCTGGAAAATACCGTGACACAGGTTATCGAGCAGAGCATGACCGGGCTGGATAACCTGATGTACATGT
>NZ_SDKL01000017.1:0-2733 GCF_004123125.1 Geobacillus sp. PK12 | reverse complement strand
ATGACGCGGTGGTGCTGCTGGCTTGGAAGGCGGATCAGCCGATGGCGCCGGAACATCTTCATTGCATCTTGAGCACCGACCGGGAACTCGGGGACGAAGACATCTTGCGTTACTATGCTCAGCGTTGGACGATCGAGTGCTTTTTCCGGCAGGCGAAAGATCAACTGAAGCTGGATGGATACCAGGTCCGTCACGTTCGGGCGGTAAAACGGTATTGGGTGACCGTTTTATTGGCTTGCGTGTACAGCATCTCCGAATCCCGACAAAACCTCTCCACCGGGCTGGAGCTTCTTCGGTCGCGGAAAGGCCATAGCGTCATAGAGTTCATTTATGACGCTGCAAAGCAAGAGATTCCTATTGATGTGATCAAAAAACAGCTCCGTATCGCATAAGGGGTACCCTGTTTGTCTCTCTAATCATGGAAATTATTGTAATGAAAAATGCTCATCTACAGTTATTTAATTTATATAAGTTGCAATAAAGATTTTCCGATTGTTCGATTCTGTTTTCCTTCATAACAAGTCATTTTGATAGAATGCGGTGGGCGCTCTACTGGATGTAAAACAAAGTTTCAACTTATATACATTATTAAAAAAATCGTACAAACCAGAAAAAACAGCATTAGAAAGTAACGTTTTCTTATTTATTATCTGATAATACCATAGTTACGATATACCTATTCTTTTTCAATTTGTCGATCCTACCCCTCTCTTATCCTAGTTATATATGCGATTAGCCATTGTAAACAAAAGAAAGGTTTTAAAATAAATATTGACCGCTGATATTTGGGATGATAAGATAATAAAAAAACATATTATTCCTATTTAAATAGTATGAATTAAAAAGGATAAATTAATTTAGTTGTATTGAATTGTAAAAAATCTTCATTGAGTGGAGAGGAGAATTAAATTTGATGAAGTTTTTGCAAATTGCCAGCGGAAAAGAATTTTTGGCGACTTCCATGCACTATCCTGATTCGCTTTTTCCAGTGGAAGAAATTCCTATTGTGATCATTTGTCACGGATTTATTAGTACACGTATAGGAATCGATAGGTTGTTTGTGCAAACTGCACATTATCTGGCTTCGCGAGGAATGTTAGTAGTGCGATTTGATTATGCCGGATGCGGAGAAAGCAGCGGGGAGTATGGAGATAATAGATTGGAAGATTTAATCGACCAGACGAGAAGTGTAATTGATTATGTCAAGAACATAGAATCGTTCAAGAATAATCCAATCATTCTTCTCGGTCATAGTTTAGGTGGCGCAGTCGCATTGCTTACAGCAACGATAGATACGAGGGTTGATTCTTTGATACTTTGGGCTCCGTCTGCTAATCCCTATGATGATATCACCCGAATTGTAAGAACACAAACAAAGATATCTAATTTGGATGGAAGCATCGATTATTGTGGATATCGATTAGGTTCTCATTTTTTTGAATCTTTATCACATTACCATCCATTGCAAGAGGCAAAGAAGTTTCCTGGAAATGTGTTAGTGGTACATGGAACAAATGATGAAGTAATTCCTGTTGAATATTGCGATTCATATGATCAAGCTTTTAAATTCCGTAAGAAAGGGAATTGCGAGAAGGAAGTGATTGCAGGAGCTAATCATACATTCTCATCACTCTTACATCGACAAATACTTTTGCAGATAACAAGCGACTGGCTAGAAAAAGAATTATCCCTAATTGAAACTAATTAGTCATCCAAGAGCTCTTGAGTGCGTCTACATTCAGGAGCTTTTTGTTTTCAGATTCAAAAAAGAGGGGGAGAGAAACATGAATATTGATTATATTGAAGCGTTTATGTATGTCGTTCATTTTAACAGCATTCATAAAGCAGCCGACGCGTTGTTTTTATCGCAGCCAACGGTTACGGCGCGGATCAAAGCATTGGAGCGCGAATTGGATACAGAACTGTTTGAACGGCAAGGCAGGAGTATTGTACTTACAGAAAAAGGGAAAATGTTTGTTCCGTATGCCGAGCAGATTCTCCGCACCTTCCATCAGGGGAAAAAACAACTGAAAAAAAGAGCGGACGAGGAAGAGGTTGTCATTGGAGCCAATCTCATTGCATCCCAATATTTTATTCCGTTCGCACTGCCGCTCTGGAAAAAAGCACATCCGGATCTTCGTTTTAAGTTTATTTCAGCGTCTAATGAGGTGCTAATGGATAAGCTGCTTCAAAAGCAGATTGATGTGGCGTTCATGAAAGAAGTGTCGCATCATTCGCTGCAGCATAAACCGCTCCTTGACAATTCGATACGGCTTGTTGTAAAGCCAGGACATCCATTTCAGTTTCAGTCAAAGTTGTCCGCGCGGCAGCTCGCACTTGAACCGATAGTGTTTTTTGAGTGCGGTGCATTTGACTGGAATCGCGTTCACAAAATCTTTGAAGTAGAGAACGTGGAGCCGCGAATTGAATTTCAGGTGGATCATCTCGAAGTGGCAAAATCGCTCATTCAAAGTGGATGTGGGATCGGATTTTTGCCTTATTTATGCATAAAAAATGAACTGGCAACTGGCCAGCTTGCGGAAGTCAATGTCGCTCATTTGATGATGCTGAAACAGTATATTCATGGAATATATTATGGCTCTGAGCCCCCTTTTATATGGAATACCATTCTTTCATCTGTTGAAAAGTTTGCAAAAAATGCAATTACGCCGGTATCACAAACGAATTGATCAGGCGTGTTGATTATCCAATAAAATCCAAAGGGTATAGAAA
>NZ_SDKL01000167.1:0-1159 GCF_004123125.1 Geobacillus sp. PK12 | reverse complement strand
TAAAAAATGACAAATTTTCATTAGTGCTTAATTCACGGCTAGATAATGGTAGCAAACTTAATATTGGCCAATATGCTTTTAAAGATCTCAAAGATTCATTCAAGCTAGAAATTAAAAACCTTAAAATTGAAGCAGTTGCTGGTGCTGATAAATTGGCTGAATTTGCCCAATTTATAGGCTTAAAGGACAATCAGATTACTTTTAGTAAAAAATAAACGGCTCTTTCCGTTTATTTTTTATTCACTCTTTTAAGTGTTGGGAATAATAACACGTCCCTTATTGAACTAGTTTCTGTTAAAAGCATAATTAATCTATCGATACCAATGCCACATCCTCCTGTTGGTGGCATTCCATATTCTAGTGCGTCCACAAAATCTCAGTCAATATCGCTAGCTTCATCATTGCCAGCTTTCTTTTCGTCAATTTGACTTTTAAACCTTTCTAACTGGTCTATTGGATCACTTAACTCAGTGTACATATTGGCATATTCTTTAGTATTAATAAATAATTCGGCTCTTTCAGTAAATCTAGGATCACTAGCTTTAGCACTTAGTGGTGAAACTTCAATAGGATGGCCATAAATAAAGGTTGGTTGAATAAGTGAGCTTTCCACTAACTCTTCATAAAGAGCATTAATTATATGCCCTGTGGTTCAGAATTTTTCAATTTTAATATTGTGCTTTTTGGCCTCTAAAATAGCCTCATCCAGACTAATGTTTTTAAAGTCCTTACCAGTTTTTTCATTAACTGCATCCACCATATTAATTCTCTTAAATGGTTTTGATAAATCAACTTCAGTACCATTGTTAACAAAAACTGACTTACCTAATTTTTGACATAAAACCTTAAACAATTCTTCAGTTCTGTCCATCATGCCTTCAACATTAGAATAAGCTTCATAAAACTCAATTGTGGTAAATTCAGGATTATGAGTTGTGTCATATCCTTCATTTCTAAAAATTCTGCCTAATTCATAAACTCTTTCAAGTCCGCCAACTACACATTTTTTAAGCGGAATTTCTGTAGCAATTCTTAAAACAAACTCTTGATTTAAAGAATTGTGATGAGTTGTAAAAGGTTTAGCAGCAGCTCCTGAAACATAGTCTTGTAAGAAAGGTGTTTCAACTTCCAAATAATCTAAATTATCAAAGTATTCTTT
>NZ_SDKL01000166.1:0-1154 GCF_004123125.1 Geobacillus sp. PK12 | reverse complement strand
TCACCAGCACACTTAATTGTGATTGATTTTGATAAAAACCGTTTAGAAATGGCTAAAAAATTAGGTGCAACTCACACTTTAGTACCTGATGAATCATTACTATCTAAATTACAAGAAATTGTAGGCCAAGATGGCGTTGACGTTGCTATTGAAGCAGTTGGTGTGCCTTCATCATGAGACACATGTCAAAAAATTGTTAAAGCCGGCGGAAATATTTCAGTTGTTGGAGTTCATGGCAAAAAAGTTGACTTCAATGTTCAAGATTTATGAATTAAAAACATTACAGTTACAACTGGATTAGTAAACACAAACACACTTCCAATGCTAATTAATGCAGTTTCAACAGGAAAACTACCTGTGCAAGGATTAATTACTCACAGATTTAACTTATCTGATATGATGAGTGCATATGACACTTTCTTAAATGCATCTGATAACAAGGCAATGAAGATTTTCATTGACGCAACAAAATAAGTTTTACTTTTCACCTTATTAATTTTTAAGCTAATTAAAAGGTTATTCAAAAACTCACAGGCCTTATCTGTGAGTTTTATTATATAAATTTGAAATGGTCTTATAAACCTATAAAACAGTCATTTAAGTAAAACTGTCTTATCTTATATTATTTAGTTTTGCGTCTGAAAAATCTCTTTTTATTGCTGCCATCATCATAACTTTTTGTAAAATTACACTTAGGAAAATTATCGCAAGCGATAAATTTATCACCTCTTTTATTTCTTCTGATAACTAAATTACCATTATCATTAGGACAAGATTCATCAATTTTTTGCAAGCTCATTGATGTATGATCTAAGTTTTGAGAAGCGCTTTCATAATTGTTTTTAAACTTACTATAAAAGTCTTCCATTACAGGGGCAACAGATATTTTATTAGTTGCAATAAGATCTAATTGATTTTCAACTTCTGCTGTATAGCCTTCATTAATAATATCTGGAAAGCCTTGAATTAGTTTTTCTAAAATTAATTTACCAAAATCAGTAGGCACTAATGCAGAATTTTCTGACCTTACATATTCTCTGCTTAAAACAATTTTAACAGTTGTAGCAAATGTTGAAGGACGACCAACTTTAATATCATCTAGTTTTTCAATTAAAGAACCTTCAGAATATCTAGCAGGCGGCTTAGTTTCTTTG
>NZ_SDKL01000165.1:0-1359 GCF_004123125.1 Geobacillus sp. PK12 | reverse complement strand
TTATAGTCAGGAGAAACTAAGAACTGCTTTTTAAAAAATGATCTATCGCCAACTAAAAGCTTATCGTTTCAAAGTCAATATTTACTTTCATTTGTTTGTTCTTTTCTTTTTCTAAAGAACACAAAATATACAAGTGCTCCTGAAAGAATAAGAAATAACATTGGAGTAAATATTATGAAGAAGTTTGCATTCCTTACTATATTATGCTTAGAAAGATTAATGTAATCACTAAATGTTTTGACCTTAGAAAGATCATCATATGTTCTTAAATTAATAAAATTAATAACTAGCAGAAAACCAATAGTGGTAAAGATAATTGAAGCTATAACAATAACAATAATTTTTATTGCTATTTTTTTCATTAATGTTTAACTCCTTTTATTCTTTTATATAAGTCAATTTGCATTGTCTTATTTGGTTAAATACAAAAGTGTTAAGTAGTTAAGTTTTTTAATGCTAATCACTGTTGCTTTCTTTAATTCAAGAAACAATATGTCCTTGATCCAAGTGATTATCTAAATAATCAAAAACTCAATCTCTTTCATCCACAAGGAATCATTCATATGGATTATTACTATTTCCAGTGTAAACTAAATCATTATCACTTGATAAACTGTTTAATCAAGGCAACTCTTTATTTCTTTTCTTAAACAGAGTATAGAGTTCTCAATCAATTCAGTCATAATGTTCTTGTTCATTTAGCATTTCTTTTAAGGCAAAAACTGGCTCAATATCAAAATCAATTAGAAAATTTAAATAATCAGCGCCACACGCAAAATTGTTAAAGTGCTTCATAAAAACTGAATTATCAAACTGTAATGCTATTTTTGTAAGTTCTAATAGTTTTTGCAATTCAGATATTGTTAGTGCTTGTGATTCAATTACTTTGCAAGTGTTAAAAGCAAAATTTGTTGCAGAAATTGGATATCTAGCAATTTTTTCTAGATTAATAAAAATGCTTTTAACCAATTCAACATATTGTGATCTTTCCTGTTCACTTTTAAATGAAGACGCATTTTTATTTAAAGTTTTTAAAAAATACTCTTCATTACTAATTAGATCCTTTGCTAATAATTTCTCTATATCTTTATATTCAAAATACTTTTCCATATTTTGTTCACTCTCCACATAATTTTTTAATCATTTTTAATGAAGCAGTTGCTTACTCATCTAAATCAAATTCTGTTATAAAACTTTCTTCATCATATACAAATGGGCAAATTTCATATCAATCTTTATCTAATAGCCAGTCTACAAACTCTGAGTCAAGATCAAAAATTGGTTTTGCTCTGCCATAGCCATCAATTTTAATTGGGAAAGATGTATCACTTAGTTCCAATAAGTCTCCAAGTAAATCAA
>NZ_SDKL01000164.1:0-1249 GCF_004123125.1 Geobacillus sp. PK12 | reverse complement strand
GACGCGTGTTGTATTCGCTGTCCACCAGCCCACGGCGCACGTTGGAATTCACGATCAGCACATCCACACCATCAAGCATACGAACAGAGCGCCCTTCCAGAGAGCGGCAGTCGATCAACATCGCCTGACCTGCACGCCCTTGAGCGGAAATAAACTGATCCATAATACCGCAGCTACAGCCAACAAAATGGTTTTCCGCCTGCTGACCGTTTAGCGCCACATCCAACTGGCTGATGTTCAGGTTATTCAATTCCTTGAACGTCTGCCCGATCGCCACTTCCAGCGAGGCCGATGAGCTTAGCCCTGCGCCAGAAGGCACATTGCCGGAAACCACCATATCCATGCCGCTGAGTAACAAACCACGTGCCAGCAAAAACTTCACTGTTCCACGGATATAGTTCGCCCAGACATATTCCGGATGAGGCTCTATTTCTTTAGCAAGATCAAATTCATCCAGTTGATTGTCATAGTCCACCGCGATCACTCGCACGATGCCATCCTGACGCACTGCCGCACTGACAACCGTCTGATAGTCGATAGCGCAAGGCAAAACAAAACCGTCATTATAATCGGTGTGTTCACCAATCAGGTTGACACGACCGGGGGCCTGAATCGCGGCATGCGGCGCATAACCAAATAAACGGACAAAAACAGACTCGGTTAACTGACGTAGAGAATCAATACGGCTCATAAAATGACCTCAAATTTGCTCACGAAAATGGATATCACTCACGTTGCGTAAACGTTCAGCGGCCTGTTCTGCCGTCAGATCACGCTGTGCTTCGGCCAGCATTTCATAACCAACCATAAATTTACGTACACTGGCTGACCGTAATAACTGCGGATAAAAATGGGCATGCAACAGCCAATGTTGGGTGTCATTGCCATTAAACGGCGCACCGTGCCACCCCATCGAATAAGGGAATGAACACTGAAACAGGTTGTCATAACGACTGGTCAATTTTTTAAGGATCAACGCCAGATCGTCACGCTGAATCCCATTTAGCTGCGGCAACTGCTGTACAGCAAACTTGGGCAGCAGCAACGTTTCAAATGGCCACGATGCCCAATAAGGGACAACCGCTAACCAGTGTTCCGTTTCCACCACAATACGCGATCCGTCAGCCTGCTCACGCTGTACATAGTCCAGCAGTAGCGGCGAACCATGGCGGGAGAAATAGTCTCGCTGCTGCTCATCCTCGCGCTGTACCTCGTTCGGTAGAAAATCGTTAGCCCAAACCTGCCCGTG
>NZ_SDKL01000163.1:0-1485 GCF_004123125.1 Geobacillus sp. PK12 | reverse complement strand
TTTTCGTTTTTGCATACTCTAACTAAATTTTGACAGCAGTCTATTGTTGTTTTAATTATTTCATTTTTGTTTTCATTTATAAGCTTACTGCTAGTGCAAAACACTGGATTATATGGGCTTGGTCTTGATGCACTGAGCCATAGTATTGCAAGATTAGCATCATTTCTAGCAATCGATAGTGGCAAAAGTGATCAGTTTGCTAGAGTGATATTTAACATATGTTTCTGAATGATTAACTTTGTTATAAATATTCCGCTTTTTATATTCGCAAGTGCAAAAATTAACAAAAATTTTGCCATTTTAACAATGTTATTTATGCTTTTTGCAACAATTTTTGGTATTGCATTTAGCAGTATTCCAGGATCTGAAAACTGGCTTATTTTAGGCAAAGTAATTGACAGCAATTTTACTTCTAATGCTATAAAACAGCCAAATAATATTGTTCGGATTACTACATGAGCAGTTAATTACTCAGGACAAAATGGCAATAACCCAATTTCAATAATGTTTTATGGACTGCTATGAGCCATAATTCAAGGTGCACTAGCAGCTGCGCTTTTAATTGTTAACTCTACTACTGCAGGATTTGATATTTTTGTAGTTTGATACTCACAAAAAAAGTTTAAAAACCTTGGCTTTATTTATATAATAATCCACATTGCATGTTTATTAGTGGCCAACACAATAGGAACTTATCTTCCTTCTGGCTTAGCTACAGGCAACTGAAGCATTGAGCTATTTTTCAATGCCAGTTTTGCAAGCTCATTTATTATGATATTAGTCAACGGAATTGTTGTTGATGTTCTGTTTCCTAAATATAAAATGGTTAAAATTGAGGCTTATACATCTAAGCCTAAAGAAATTTTGGATAAAATTTTCGCGCTGAAAGACAAAAGATTGTCAGTAACTATTGCTAATTTTAAAGGTGGATACAGTGGTGAAATGCAACAAGTGTTAATTATTAACACAATGTATATTGAATCATCAGTTGCATTAAAGATAATCAATGAAATTGATCCAAATGCCATGATATGCATGTTTGATATAAAAAGAATGAAAGGCACAATTTATACTTCCAATATTGTAAATAAGGAGAAGAAGTAAAATTTGGCTACTAGAAAAATGAAAATTACTAAGGAGTAAGCTATGTCAAAAAAATGAAATAAAATGCTTGCATTTTCGCCAGTACTTATAGCTCCTGGTTTTTTGACATCATGTATTGATTTAGTTATAAACAAAGACTTAGTAAGCAATAAATCGAATAAAAAAGCAAACATAATAACGACCGATAAGCCTATATTTAATTTTGCTAAATCAGGTGTTGAAGATGTTAAAGTTGAAGACATTTTATATACTTTTGGCAGCATTAAAGACGAAGTTCAAGGCAACAAAGTTCAGTTATCTAGTCAGCAATTAAAAAACGGTTTTTGAACTAAAAGCATCCCGGCTAAGAATAAAGAATTAATAAACAATGAAAATGCTGAT
>NZ_SDKL01000162.1:0-1028 GCF_004123125.1 Geobacillus sp. PK12 | reverse complement strand
CATAACATATTTATTTTAAATAAAAAATTAAAATTGTTATAAAAAATTTAAAATTAATTTATTATTGATAGATTTTAATAATATAGGTTCTAAATTTCTAATAAATTGGTAGTTAGACCAGCACATTTAAAAAATAGATTGAATATTCATTAAGAAAGAAAAAGCATCACAAGTTAACTTGCGGCGCTTTTTCTTGCCTTTTGTTAAAATTTGAGTATCAAATTTAAAAAATGAAAGGCATTTAAATTAGATATGATTAGCAATAACAAAAATAATATTTGTTCAACTAACATATGCTTGCTTAAAAAGAAATTAAATCTGAATGGCAAGTACGAGTTCAATTATGTGCATTATGTAATTGATGAAGCAAATTGGGATGAAATATTAAATAATTCAAATCTCAAAACCAATAAAAACAACATTAGTCCATTGCATCTTAAAGAAATTCTTGAAAAGCTAATATCTGGTCATAATATTAAAACTGTTTCTGATGCTGTAGGTTTTAAATCTAGAGCAATTTATAACTTATTTGACAGAATTACAGTCGGAACAAAAATTGATTATGCTAAATACCAAAAGAGTTGTAAATTGTGTGGTATAGACTTAAAAGACGAAACAATATACGAAATTAGTATTCTAAAATTTTTAAACTTAATAGAAACAAGACATAATTCAAAAAGATTAGAAAACAACCTTAAGCTACAGAAAAAGCACAAAGACTTTTCTAAGTTCTGCAAGTATTTAATTTGCTTTTACTGCACAAATAATAATTAGAAAATAAAGCTGTTAAACTTCTGTTGATAGCATTATTTTTAAATACAAAGAGAACTACAAAATTCATATATTTCATCACCTCAAAACTTTTATCGTATATTGCTAAACATAGGGCTTTTGGTCTAAAATTAGGTATTATTTCATATAAATAAAATGGCAAATATGGAAACAGCACAACAGTAAGACATGAGACTAAGCAAAGAACAATATTCTTGTTATTGACACATTAACTATTGATAATGGAAGTGAAAATT
>NZ_SDKL01000161.1:0-1466 GCF_004123125.1 Geobacillus sp. PK12 | reverse complement strand
CAGCCCCTTCTTGTATTCTTTTTTTTTTTTTTATTGTATGCGGCATAGCATATGTGCCACCATTATTTTCTGAATTATCTGCTTGATCCCCTTGCTCACTATTAGAATGAGTAGTTGAATCACTCATACTATCCATATTATTATCATTATTATTTAGGGGGGGGTATCGTTTTTAGGATTTGTATTTTCTTCAGTTATAGAACCGGACATATCACTCTTATTTTCATCTCTTTTTTTACATGAAGCTGCAATTAAAGGTAGTGAAACTAGAGAAAGTGACAAGCTAGTTAGAATTTTTATTTTCTTTTTCATGTGTTTAAGTTTCCTTTCATTGATTATCACTTACACTTAAGTAAGCAAAAGTAATTGCCATTCTTGATTAATTAAATAAATTCTAAATTAAGATAGCAAAAATAATTGTGGTTTGGATTCAAAAAGAATATTACTAGAAAAATTTATTTTTGAAGAAAAAAATTAAATTTATTGCCTTTTTGGGGCAAAATCAATGTTTTTTGCTGATTTTACCCCCGAAATTAAGTGCGAACTAGATAAATAAAGCAAGAAAATTAACAAAAAAACATATCAGCTCACATGACTAAATATGTTCTTTATTTGCTAGTTAGTGCATCTTATACAAGATCCTCTTTTTTAACGCCTCAAGATTTTGCAATATTATCAAGATGCTGTGTCATTTTGGAAGCGCCTTTAAAAATAGATTTCTTACTGGTTTCTTTTTTTAATTTTCAGCTGCTTAAATCCTGAGAGAATTTTGATGCTCCGTCAAATGCACCATCAGCTTTGGCTATATTATTAACATCTCATTTTTCAATATTCTCAATTGATTCTGATTGAAGATTATAGAAAGAATAACTTAACGAATCAACTTTTAGTGGTAGTTGTCTTGGAACCTTAATTGTTTTCTTTCCTAATGTAGTCAGTTTGAAATTGTTGCCATCTTTATGATAACCTAATTGAGTTATAACAACCAGTTTGTCTCTCATGTTATAACCTCAATTCTTATCAACAATTCATTTTCCATCAGGAGTCTTTTCATGATTACTTAATATCTTTGAAGGTTCATCTTTTAAATGGTATTTTGTAACAACGCCACTTTCTAAAACAATTCCTAGTTTTACTTCAAAGTCTTGTGAACCAATTTTTAGTTTTATTGTGTTTTTATTTTCTTTACCTTCATTATCTACAATTAGTTTTTTATCTTTTTCGCTTTCTCTTTGAAGTTTAAGATTGCTAATTCCTTCATCATTAGCATAAACTGCAATTTGATCTAAAAAATCACCTTGTGTATGGAAAGCAGCAAAAGCATCTTTGTGTTCGTTAACAATTTTCTTAACTTTTTCAACATCCTCTAATTCTTTTTTTAGTTTTGCGTCTACTTCAGGAGTAGATCCTGGTGCATCGCTACTCATACCATTTGGATGATTATTGACTGAGTAATTGCCGCCATT
>NZ_SDKL01000160.1:0-1334 GCF_004123125.1 Geobacillus sp. PK12 | reverse complement strand
ATCAAAGCCGTTTACGACAGCGCCACCGCTGGCTGGCAGGAATCCGGCTTAGCCTACGGGTCCATCGGCAACTTTGACTACCGCCTCAGCGGCAGCTATAGCGACCAAGGCAACCGCAGCACACCGGATGGCCGTCTGCCGGATACCCATTTTCGTAACAGCGGCCAGTCAGCTTGGCTCGGCTATCGTCTGGGCGATCATAAGTTCGGCCTGTCGCTGGACAGCTTCAAACTCAGTACGCAGACCTATACCGATTCGGATGAATACGACAGTTTTAGCGTGCGAATTCCTGAATTGGAAAGAAAGAAGGTCGGCCTATTTTATGACTGGCAGCTCGGCGGCGAAGTGCTGAAAAATCTGCATCTGGACGCCTACCAGCAAAATATTAAGCGTGAGTTCCGTAACGATTTATCGCAGAGCGGTAACCCGCTGCGTTATAACGGCATGTCGCTTTATCAGGGCAAAATGGCGATGAGTACAGGAACCGACGACAAGCAGACCAGTCGAGGGTTGACCTTACAGGCGGATATCACGCCATTAGCCGATCATACGCTGATTGCAGGGGGACAGTGGCTCTCCGATGTGGTGAAGCAAAACGCCTTCTCCGATGTTCATGCAGACGGTTTTCTCTCTCCTGTCGCACCTTTCCCTATCTCGGTTAACCCCAGTTCGGTATCCAACAGCCACTGGCGGCAAAATAGCTGGGCACTGTTCGCACAGGATGCATGGAAAATAACGCCAGACTGGACGTGGACGCTAGGCGCGCGCCAGTATTGGGTTGAGTCACTCTCATACGGCGGACAAAAGACAGGCACAATAAGAATGAACGGTATGGTGATGCCGAACAACAGCACGTTCGCCACGAAGAAGGAAAATGACAGTACCTTAGTCACCGCCAGCAGTTTGCGCTATTCCGGCTTTGACAATATCCAACTGCGCGCCTCCTTTGCCCAAGGTTATGTCTACCCGACCCTGACGCATAAATTTTACGACACGGCGGCGGGCGGGAATACCACTTATGGTAACGCCGGTCTACAAGCGGAAACGTCGGATAATTATGAGATCGGCATGCGCTATAAAGATGAGAACTGGCTGCTGGATAGCGCCGTTTATCATTCACGCGCTAAAGATTACATCACCACGCTTAACTGCGCGGGTAACGCCATCTGTTCCGGCAGTACGGCTGAAGGTAGCCGTTACTACGCTAATGCCAATCGTGCGACCACATACGGGATGGAAATGTATGCGGAATACCTCGGCTGGACGCTGTCTCCTTACGTTAACGGTAACATCATCCGCCGTGAGCTGGAACTGCCGACTCGCAGCACCTATCG
>NZ_SDKL01000159.1:0-1039 GCF_004123125.1 Geobacillus sp. PK12 | reverse complement strand
GCCGCGCGACCACCTGGTCCAGCACCCGCACGAGCTGCCTGGCGACCTCGGCGGCCGTCGCGCCGTCGATCCGGTCCGGGCGGTAGGCCACGTTGATCCGCAACCGGTCCCCGAGGCTGACGTTCATGGTCAGCGGATAGCCGGTGCCGGTCCGGGTGGTGACGGAACTGATCGCGACCCCGCCGTCGTCGCCGAGACCGTCGGCGGTGTGCGGGTAGTTCTCGATCATCACTATGGTGTCGAAGACCGCGCCCGTCCCCGCCGCCTTCTGGATCTCCGGCAGCCCCAGGTACTGGTGTTCGGTCAACGCCGCCTGGCGCGCCTGCAGGTCCTGGAACAGCTCCAGCACCGGCCGGGCGCCGTCGAGCCGCACGCGGACCGGGACGGTGTTGATGAACATCCCCACCATCCGCTCGACGTCCGGCACCTCCGCCGGGCGTCCCGACACCACCGAGCCGAACACCACGTCCGTCCGGCCGGCCAGACGCGCCAGGACCAGCGCCCAGGCGGCCTGCAGGATCGTGCTCGTCGTCAACCCGTTGCCCCGGGCCAGTTCGGCGAGCGCGCGCGTCGTCTCCTCGGCCACCCATTCGGCGTGATCCCCGGGCATCACCAGCGTCTTGTCGGCTTCGGCGTCCACAAGGGACGGTTCGTCCGCACCGGCGAGCTCCGCCCGCCACGCCGCTCGCGCCGCGTCTTCGTCCTGCTCGCCCAGCCAGGCCAGATAGTCCTTATAGGACGGTGCCGACGACGGGATCTCCTCACCCGCGTAGGCGATCGAGACCTCGCCCACGACGAGCGGTGTCGACCAGCCGTCCAGCACGAGGTGGTGCGACGTCAGCACGAGCCGGTGCCGGTCGGCGCCGAGCCGGATCAGCGACAGCCGCAGCAGCGGCGGTGCGGTCACGTCGAACCGCCGGGACTGGTCCTCCGCCAGCAGCCGCTCGACCTCGGCGGCCGCGGCCGCCTCGTCGAGAGACGAAAGATCCACCGTCCGCCAAGGGAGTTCGACGTCACCGGCGACGACCTGCACCGTTTC
>NZ_SDKL01000158.1:0-1468 GCF_004123125.1 Geobacillus sp. PK12 | reverse complement strand
AACTCGCGGCGGGTATGGGCAGGCTGACGTTCCCGTTCCTGGAGCTCGGCTGGGAAATGACCGCGCTGGAACTGGCTCCCGCGGTGATCACCGCCTTCCGGGACCGGCTGGCCGCAGCGACGGCGGACGTCCGTGATCGATGCACGGTCGTCCAGGGCGACATGAGCGATTTCGCGCTGGGCAAGCGTTTCGGCACGGTGGTCATCAGCGCCGGCTCGCTCAACGTCCTGGACAGATCCCGCAGACCCGGCCTGTACGCGTCGGTCCGGGACCATCTCGAGCCCGGCGGGAAACTGTTGTTCGGCGTGCCCAAGCCGCCGCCGGCCAAACCCGAGCCCGAGCCGCTGGAGCGCCGGCAAGAGTGCACGGGCCGGAGCGGACGGCGGTACGTGCTGCACGCGAGGAACATTCCGGCGGAGGAGACCCAGGAGATCACCATCCACCCCGCCGACGTGACGGCGGATCCCCTTCTCGTTTGCACGCACCGAATCTGGCATATCGGGGTGGAGCAGGCCATGGAGGAACTGACGCTTACGGGCTTCGAGGTGACCGCGCCGAGTTCATTCGGGTCCATCGAGGGAAGCAGTGACGACATGGTGCTGGTGGAGGCGGTCGCCCGCGAAATCACGGAAGGCGCGGAGTGATGAGCGCCGCGAGCCGCGAGACGCCTTCTTCGATCAGTTCCGGCGTGAGCAGGCTGATCGAGAGCCGGAGCTGGTGGAATCCACCCTTGCCACCGAAGAAATGATGCATCGGCGTGAACAGCACGCCGTGATCGCGGGCGGCGCGTTCCAGCAATTCGTCGTCGACGACGAAGGGCACGGTGACGGTGACGAAGAAGCCACCGGTCGGCGTGTTCCAGGTGACGTCGGGGAACGCGCCGAGCCTGCGGTCGAGTTCGCCCAAGGTGAGCCGGAGATTGCGCTGGTAGATGTCGACCTCGCGGGCGTTGGCCTTGTCCAGGCTGAAACCGTTGAGAAGGAGCTTTCCGGCGATCACCGCCTGCGCGATGGGGGAGGTGTTCACCGTGAGCATGCCCTTGAGCTTCGAAAGCTGGTCGGCGAGCAGACCGCCCCCGGGCACCTGCTGATCCGCCACCACGTAACCGACCCGGGCGCCCGGCATGCCGGTCTTGGCGAAGGAACCGATGTAGACCACGCTTCCCGACCGGTCGAGGGATTTCAGCGAGGGAAGCCGCTCGGCGCCGAAGAGCCCGTACGCGTTGTCCTCCAGGAGCAGGATCCCGTGCGCTTCGGCGACTTCGAGGAGACGGTGGCGGGAAGCCAGGTCCATGCTCGTGCCGGTCGGGTTGGCGAAGTTCGGCGTCACATAGCAGGCCCGGACCCGTTTTCCCTGTTCGTCGGCGCGCTTCAGCTGGAGCGCGAGGTCGTCGGGGTCGATGCCGTTCTCACCTGACCGGACCGGCCAGACCGGGGTGTCGGTGAGCAGCGCCGCCCCGGTCAGGCCG
>NZ_SDKL01000016.1:0-25450 GCF_004123125.1 Geobacillus sp. PK12 | reverse complement strand
ACGGCTCGAGATTCGTCGAGAGGAAGGGTTTGTGGGAACATCAATCATATCCATTTTTGGTGTTAAGTAGAAAATCAGGAAGCAATTTGATCCGCAAACGGATGCCACCTCTCGTTTGTCCACAGGTCTTGGATGATCGAGCCCACCCCCCGTCCCTCCAAGGTCTGCATCCACCAAACCGCCCGTTCTGTTCTTGCGTTCCCCACAGGGCCGATGATCCCCCACCTTCTCACCGCCGCGTGATGCAAGCGGGAGAGATTCCGTAAAAATCGTCGGACATAAAACAAGATGACCTCCTTGGTAGGAAAACCAACCTGTTTGGTCTTCGCTCCTCGCCTTGGCGTTTCGAGCCACGTTTTGACCGCTTGCCAAATAACCGATCGTGTATATTGAACATACGGGAGGAGAAAAGAAGGCAGCACACTCACGGTTTTACGGCATTCTTGACAGCGATATCGTGCGATCCAAAGGCGATACTCCCCCTCTGCCGTCAACGCNNTTTGAATGTCAATGCCAAAGTCGTGAAACTGGATCACACTTCCTTCCCCCTCTCCTTGAAACGAATGGAAATCTTCGTCCGAAACAATTCACAAAAAAATTAGCACATTCCTTCAGAAAAGGGGAGAGGGCTTTCTGAAAGAATGTGCAAAAAAATGGGCGTTTTATGCTGAAATAAAATGATAATTTACACTTTGTTTTGTTCTTTATCAATTATCAATTAGTCACGAAAACATATTTTATGATCGGGACTTGTAGCTACTCCGTGTTCATCATTTTCTATTCGGAAACGACTTTAAGGGATCTCCGTTTTTTCTGCACATTTTCTCTACATTTGTTTGTTATTATATGGAGGGGAGTAAGCTGTTAAGGAAGGGACAAAAATGAGAAAAATTTCGTTTAAATTAGGACTATTATTTTTTGTATTCGTATTAGGAATAGAGACGATTTTATTTGCGTCATTATATGTTACTTTGGTTAATTCTAGAATTAATGAGGAATTTGAGCAACTGTTAGCAAGAGGAAATAATCATCGCGATGTGTTAGAAAAAAGTTATAACCTTTCTACGTTAGAACATGTCACCATGATGGAGTCTGAAGCGGAGACGGACGTCGTTATTACCAATGACAAGGAGAAGATATTGTATTTTTCAGATCATATTTTACCATTTGCTAAAAGAATCATAAAAAAAGCAAATAAAAACATTCCCCATAGTGGAATGATTGTGCAAAAAAATTGGCAGAAAGAGTCGCATATTTCAACAGTAAGCCCGATTCGGATTGACGGCAAGGTAAAAGGGTATGTCTATATGTTTCAAAATACGGATTCCATTCAAAACATGATTTATAAGCTAAAACATCATTTTCTTATGGTTGGAATTCTTTCGGTATTCTTAACGATTATTACGATTGCTTTCTTATCAAGAGTTATTACCATCCCTCTCATTCGTATGAAAGAGGCGACCGAAAAATTGAGTAAAGGTGATTTTTCTGTTCGTCTGCAAATAAAAGGGGAGGACGAATTGGCAGAATTAGGGAAAGTCATTCAAACATTGGCGAGGGATTTAGAATACTTAAAAAAAGAAAGAAACGAATTTCTCGCCAGTATTTCTCATGAACTTCGCACCCCACTCACTTATGTAAAAGGGTATGCGGATATAGCTAGGAGACCAAACATGGAGGAAGAGGAGAGAAATCGATATTTGTCCATTATCTACGAAGAAGCAGAGCATATGCAAAAGTTGGTGAAGGATCTTTTTGAATTAGCGAAGATGGATCAACATTCCTTTCAAATCCATAAGGAACCTACAAACTTATGTTCTTTCTTCAAAAAATTGCATGACAAAATGCATCCTGCGTTTCAGGCTAAAAAAATGTCTTTGGTATACCAATGTGATAAAAACATAACTGTTCATATAGACCAAAAACGTTTTGAGCAAGTGATGATAAATTTGTTAGACAATGCTTTAAAATATTCCGATCAAGGTTCTACCGTGTCTATTGATGCAAGAGCGGAGAAAAACAACATTGTGATTATTGTTTCAGACGAAGGCAGAGGGATCCCTGAAGAGGATTTGCCGCATATTTTTGAACGGTTTTACCGAGTGGATAAATCAAGATCAAGAACCAGCGGTGGAACAGGACTGGGGCTGGCCATCGCCAAGGAAATTGTGGAAGCGCACGGAGGATCGATTTACGCCGCAAGTGAATATGGAAAAGGAACGAACATGATCATGACATTGCCGGAGGAATGAGCATGTACACAATTTTACTGGTTGACGATGAAAAACGAATGTTAGATTTGCTTGATCTTTATCTTTCGCCTAAAGGGTATCATTGTGTAAAGTGTGAGTCCGGTTTAGCAGCGATACAGTACTTAGAGAATAACAAAGTGGATTTAGTTTTGCTGGATATTATGATGCCAGAGATGGATGGTTGGGAAACTTGCAAAGAAATTAGAGAATTTTCCGATGTCCCTATTATCATGGTGACCGCAAGAGATCAAACGTTAGATATCGTCAAAGGACTCAATATTGGGGCGGATGATTACATCACAAAACCGTTTGACGAAGCCGAGCTTCTTGCCCGCATAGAGGCAGTGCTGCGCCGCTCCGTAGGAAAGCGCTCGAAAATAGAATTTCAAGGATTAGTGTGGGATGAAGACCAGCATAAAGTTCAATATAAAAACCACCCTATTTGTCTAACACCTAAAGAGTTTGCCATATTAGGGCTGTTTTTGAAACATCCAAACAGAGTGTTTAGCAGAGAACAAATCATCGTGTCCTTATGGGGCTATAACGCAAATACAGAAGAGCGTACAATAGACTCTCATATCAAAAATGTTAGAGAAAAGCTAAGACAAGCTGGTTTTCCGATCGATCAATTTCTGCAAACCGTTTGGGGCGTAGGATATAAATGGGAGGAATAAGGTAAGAAGAGGATGAAAGAGCAAATCATTACACTACTCAACACATATGAAAATGTTTCTTATCTCATTAGTATCGCTATAAATATTATAATCAGTATTTTAGGAATTGTACCAAGCGTTTTTCTAACGGCTGCCAATTTGGCCGTGTTCGGGTTTTGGAAAGGTACCTTTTTATCTTTTGCAGGGGAAGCAATCGGAGCAATTATCTCCTTTATTTTATATCGTAAAGGATTCAAGAAGTTTTCTGAATCTAAGTTATTTTCCCACCCAAAAGTCAGACGTTTGCTTGAAGCAAAAGGCTTAGAAGCCTTTTTTCTTATTCTATCATTGCGACTTCTTCCTTTTGTTCCTTCAGGAGTAGTGACCTTTGTTGCGGCGATCGGAAGAACGTCCTTACTGATCTTTATGATTGCTAGCTCAATAGGGAAAATACCGGCATTAGTTTTAGAAGCCTATTCGGTTTATCAATTGATGAATTGGACATGGCAAGGGAAAGTAATATTAACATTTTTGTCTGTTTTTTTATTCCTTTTTACTTGGAAGAAAATCAATCGAAAAAAGGCTCAAACGAACAAAATTGAAAGGGATTTATAAAAGAGCAATAAAATATCATATCCAAAGAAACAAACTCCATAAATTCTGCAAATTTTTCTGCTATAAAATATACTATGTTTACTCAATACACAAAAAGGAGTATCAGCAATGAAAAAAATGACGAAAGCTATGATGATTACATCGGCTATTCTTCTTCTAAGCGCTTGTTCATCATCAAATGAAAAAGAGCAGACCTTTATCAATAGCAGAGAACAAGCAAAATCGAACGTATCTGTTACAAATAATCCTTTCTTTAAAGAAAAGAAAGAAGGAAAGTTCGAACATTTACATGGAATCGGTTATGCAGGCAACCAAAATGCGATTTACTTTGCTACACACGAAGGTTTACTTGTTTACCAAAATAATAAGTGGTATGAAACGACTTCCAATAAACATGATTATATGGGCTTTTCTGCCACAGATGATGGATTTTATTCATCGGGGCATCCAGAAGAAGGTTCATCTTTAGGAAATCCTCTTGGTCTTGTAAAAAGTTTTGATAATGGACAAACGTTGATGAATCTAGGATTTTATAAAGAATCTGATTTTCATTATATGACAGTTGGCTATAAAAGCCATACGATTTATGTCGTTAATCAAGAAGAAAACAAAAAGCTAGGACAAGGATTATTTTATAGTAAAGACGACGGCAAAACGTGGTCGCCAAGTCAATTAAACGGTCTACCACAAACTGCTGCAGGAACGATTGCTGCTCACCCAACGGACGAAAATATGGTCGGAATTAGTACGCCTGAAGGAATTTTCGTTTCAAAAGATAATGGAAATACGTTTGAACGGTTTACTCGAAAGATCAATACGACGACTTTTGTGTTCCAAGAAAAATCCATTTTATTTGCGGCTGTAGAGAACAATAAGCCTGTACTTATAAAACAATCATTAGATTCAAAGCAGGAGGAAGTTCTTTCTGTTCCTAAACTCGATGAAAAAGACCATATCATGTATATAGCCTCTAATCCGACAGATGAGAAGGAAATTGTGATCGCCACCATGAACGGGGATATTTTCATCACAAAAAATAACGGTGAAAGCTGGACAAGACTAGCATCGAAAGGGAAAATTTTTTAATAAAAGACATGCGAGGGCATGTCTTTTTGCTTACTTAAAAATATACCACTCCATAATTTCTGCAAAATTTATTGCTACAATATAGACATCAGATAGAGAAGAAGGTGAGAAGAAGGGTGTATTCGTTCTTGAGCCAAATAAGCAACCTTCTAAGCCAACCGTTTCTCAATATTGCAAATAGCACGACAGCTATTCCCATTTTGTCAGCTTTTGTTCTTGGCATTGTAGGAGCGATGGCTCCATGTCAGCTCACTGGCAACTTGGGAGCGATCACATTGTACAGTAATCAGTCCTTGCAAAAAGGGATTGCGTGGAAAGAGTTGCTCCTATTTATTTTGGGTAAAATCATTGCTTTTTCCGGTTTAGGTTTCATCGTTTGGCTGATGGGGAAAGAGATTCAAAGTGC
Source organism: Geobacillus sp. PK12 (assembly GCF_004123125.1). Lineage (NCBI taxonomy): Bacteria > Bacillati > Bacillota > Bacilli > Caryophanales > Anoxybacillaceae > Geobacillus > Geobacillus sp. PK12. Next base: position 20,438 of record NZ_SDKL01000016.1, on the reverse strand, counting down.
ACTAACATTGTATTTTCCGTGGTTAAGAAAGCTGATCGGTCCCATTCTCATTCTTGTAGGTTTATACTTGTTAGGGCTTTTTAAAATGTATTGGAACGTAACCTTGTTCAAAATCTCTGAGAGATTTTTAAAGAAAGGAAAAATAGGCTCCTTTTTAATGGGTTTTGGCTTTTCATTAGCTTTTTGCCCAACCATGTTTGTCCTATTTTTTGTTACTCTAATGCCTCTGGTATACTCAACGTCTTATGGAGTGTTATTACCGAGTGTCTTTGCCGTCGGAACCTCTGTACCTGTTATTTTCTTCATCCTCATCCTTTGGTACTTAGGATTTCACGGCACATTAATGAAAAAAGGAAAACAAGCAGGAAGGTTCGTTCAGAAAGCAGCTGGAATCGTGATGATTTTACTTGGCATATTAGACACTATTACTTATTGGTTTTAAAGTTAGAAAAGGGGAAAGTGAAATGGGAATTTTTCATACGATGTTTGGAGGTTCGGCTATGATGATCGGGATGATGTTATTCTGGATTGTATTAATCGCCATTGGTTTTTATCTCTTACATCGTTTTATCAATGACCGTAAAGAAGAGTTATCTCCGATGGAAATATTAAAAATACGATTAGCCAAAGGAGAGATCACTTTAGATGAATTTGAACAGCTATCCAAAAAGCTATAGTAAAATCTAGCCTCTTTCATTATATCAAGCATCAGAAATGTGATTTACAATTGTCTCCCCCTATTTCAATTTTATATAGATGAAGGAAGTTGTTGATAAGAGTATTGTCAACAGCTTCTTTCGTTTGTAGCTTTTTTGAACATAATAACCTCTTATCCTCATTCAACTTGGTTTCTTATATTTCATGTATTTTTCTTTTCTTTAGTTTAAAATCGTTATTAAAATATGGGAAAAAAGAAGGGTATTTTAACGATATCCTTTAAAGAAATATATTTTTTACCGCCAATCATATCAATTGTATTTTATACCCGTTACCGGTATAATGTATTTAAAAGATGATCATTGAGGTGATACCAGTGAATCAAAATCAATATGAAAACAACGATATAAATGCCAAAATGGTTCCGCGAACCGAAGAAGAGATTGAAAGCATCGTCAAGCGATTGAAGCGTATTGAAGGGCAAGTACGCGGGGTGCAAAAGATGGTCGAGGACAATCGGTACTGTATTGATATTTTAGTGCAAATTTCCGCGATTCAAGCCGCGTTAAACAAAGTTGGGTTGAACTTGCTGGAACGTCATGTCAATCATTGTGTTGCCAAGGCGATCCGAGAAGGAAGCGGAGAAGAATCCATTCGGGAATTGATGGATGTTATTAAGCAATTCTCAAAGTAAGGAAGGGAAAGATGGATGAGTGAACAAAGAACCGTGACACTGAAGGTAACCGGCATGACATGTGCCGCTTGTTCCAATCGTATTGAGAAAGTGTTGAACAAAATGGATGGGGTAGAGGCGAATGTCAATTTGGCGATGGAAAAAGCAACGATTAAATACGATCCATCGAAACAAAGCATAGCCGATATCCAAACGAAAATTGAGAATTTAGGGTATGGCGTTGCAACTGAAAAGGTGACGCTAGATATTGAAGGGATGACATGTGCAGCGTGTGCGGCACGGATTGAAAAAGGGTTAAATCGTATGGAAGGTGTTACAAATGTTGCTGTAAACTTGGCGACAAACAGTGCCGTTGTAGAATACAATGAAGGCATTGTATCTGTAGAAGACATTTTAGAGAAAATCAAAAAGCTTGGGTACAAAGGGCAGATCCGAAACGAAGAACAAGATCATGCAGGCCGGAGAGAAAAGTTGCTTAAACAAAAACAACGGCAACTTGCCATTTCCATCATCTTATCACTGCCTTTGCTTTATACGATGATTGCTCATATGCCATTTGATATAGGCTTACCGATGCCGAACATTTTGATGAATCCGTGGTTCCAGCTTCTTTTGGCTACACCCGTTCAGTTCTACATTGGCGGCCCTTTCTATGTAGGGGCATACCGGGCATTACGAAACAAGAGTGCCAACATGGATGTACTAGTGTCGCTTGGAACATCGGCAGCTTACTTTTACAGCTTGTACGAGGCTTTCAAAACATTAGGAAATCCTGAATATATGCCAAGATTGTATTTTGAAACAAGTGCCGTGCTGATTACGCTTGTCCTTGTCGGAAAATACTTTGAATCGTTGGCGAAAGGGCGAACAACGGAAGCCATCTCTAAACTGTTGAGCCTGCAGGCAAAAGAAGCTACTGTCATCCGTAATGGGGAAGAAATAAGAGTTCCACTTGAAAAAGTGGTGATAGGTGATACCATTCTCGTCAAGCCGGGAGAAAAAATCCCGGTAGACGGTACCGTCATCGCCGGAGTATCTTCCGTAGACGAATCGATGATTACTGGTGAATCCATTCCTGTTGATAAGAAGGAAGGCGACTCTGTCATCGGAGCAACCATTAATAAAAATGGTGTACTAACCATTCGGGCAGAAAAGGTTGGGAAAGATACAGCACTTGCCAATATCATTAAAATCGTAGAAGAGGCGCAAGGCTCGAAAGCGCCTATTCAGCGTATGGCTGATGTTATTTCGGGTATTTTCGTACCAATTGTTGTAGGAATTGCTGTCGTTGCATTCATTATATGGTACTTCTTTGTGGCGCCGGGCGACTTGCCAAAGGCGCTTGAGGTGGCCATCGCGGTTCTTGTTATTGCGTGTCCTTGTGCGCTTGGCCTTGCAACACCGACATCCATTATGGTCGGTACAGGCAAAGGCGCAGAAAAGGGGATCCTCTTTAAAGGAGGTGAGTACCTAGAGGGAACGCATAAAATCAATGCCGTGTTACTGGATAAAACAGGAACAGTTACAAAAGGAAAACCAGAAGTAACAGATGTGCTTAAGTTCCGGGAAGACATGCTCGATTATGCCGTTTCAGCCGAGAACGCTTCGGAACATCCGCTGGCTCATGCGATTGTGGAATATGGGAAGAAACAAGCAATTTTGGTTAAGCCACTGGAGTACTTCTCCGCCATTACTGGTCACGGAATTGAAGCTGTCATTGATGGCAAAAACGTCCTTGTTGGAACGCGAAAACTCATGAAGGAACGCTCTGTAGAGATTGCCATGCATGAAGATAAAATGATAGAACTTGAAAAACAAGGGAAAACTGCCATGCTAGTTGCCATCGATGGTCAGCTTGCCGGCATCATTGCTGTCGCTGATACTGTAAAAGAGAGCTCAAAAGAAGCCATTCAAACATTAAAACAAATGGGTATCGAAGTGTACATGGTAACGGGAGACAACAAACGGACAGCGGAAGCGATCGCAAACCAAGTACACATCGATCATGTTTATGCAGAGGTGCTTCCGGAAGACAAAGCGAAAATCGTCGAGGAGCTGCAAAAACAGGGGAAACAAGTGGCAATGGTCGGTGATGGAATTAATGACGCTCCAGCTCTTGCGAAAGCGGATATTGGTATGGCAATTGGCACAGGAGCGGATGTCGCCATCGAAACGGCCGATGTTACCTTGGTCGGCGGAGATTTAGCCCATATCCCGAAAGCGATTGAGTTAAGCCGCAAAACAATGAAAAACATTCGGCAAAACCTGTTCTGGGCTTTGTTCTATAATACCATTGGCATTCCTGTAGCTGCCGCTGGATTATTGGAGCCTTGGGTTGCCGGAGCGGCAATGGCGTTCAGTTCCGTATCTGTGGTGACAAACGCGCTTCGTTTGAAACGCGTGAAAATATAAAGAATAAGGAGGAATCGATGATGACCATTACATTACGTGTAAAAGGAATGACTTGCGGCCATTGCAAAATGGCAGTGACGAATGCTCTTAAAGAGCTAGACGGAGTACAAAATGTAGAAGTACATCTGCAAGAAGGTACTGTGGATGTAGATTATGATGAAACAAAGGTAAGTTTAGAAAAACTCAAAGAAGCGATTGAAGAGCAAGGTTACGATGTGAAGTAACATAAAATCCCCTCCAAGTTTTACTTGGAGGGGATTTATCATTGTTATTCAGGTTTATTTGTTGTGTCATTCGGGTTGGGTGTATAGTCAGATTTGTAATCTTTATATTTTACTTCTGTAACCATTCCGGCTGAAGCATGGTGCAAGTCATGGCAATGGAACATCCAATTTCCCGGATTGTCAGCTTTAAATGCGACTACATATTCTTCACCCGGTTTTAAATTCAAGGTATCCTTAATCAATGGAGAACCTGTAATTGGTTTGCCATTTTTACTTAATACTTGGAAGAAGTGTCCGTGTAAATGCATAGGATGTAAATCTTTCGGTGAATTGTTTACTAATTTTACTTTTACTAGATCTCCTTTCTTCACATTTACAGGTGCTGTTTCAGGATAAGTTTTCCCATTAATCGTGAAGATCATGCCATCTTTGCCCATCGCTGTTCCTAAATCCATGGTGTACTCTACATCATATTTTTGGTCTAACGTAAATGGACCTAATTCATGTTTTCCGTATTTTGTCATATCAACGATAGGGAGGTCTTTTTTTGCATTTTCTTTATCCGTATTGTTTGTCTGGCTTTCGTATTGAATTTTCACTTTCATGCCATCGGTACCTTCCATATCACCATGACATTCTAATAACCATTCACCCGGGTTATTCGTGATAAATTCAATATCATAACGTTCACCCGGAGCAATATTTAAAAGTTCATCTTTGATTGGTTGCGGATCTTTTAACGGCTGCCCGTCAGTTGCGACAATTTTAAACTCATGACCATGCAGGTGAAGTTTGTGGGACATGTATCCTGCGTTTACAAGGCGAAGTCGCACCTTTTCGCCTTTCTTCACTTTTAAAGGTTTGACAGCGGAACCGCTTTTCCCGTTAATCGTGAAAATATCATACATACTCATATCATGGCCCATGCTGCTCATATCCATATGTTGGTTATTCGAGCTATTTCCGTGTCCCATATTGCTATGATCCATTCCACTCATATGCATATTTCCTTCATCTGGATTGCTCATCCATTCATCTAACACAAGTGTGTAGTCTCGATCTACTTTTTCCTCATTCTTAGGCTCTACGATTAATGTACCGTATAGCCCCTTGTCCACTTGTTTCGCACTTTCTTGATGGGAGTGATACCAATATGTTCCCGGTACGGTTGCAGTAAATTCATACGTAAAGGTTTCACCCGGTTTAATCGCGTTCATCGTGACACCCGGAACTCCATCTTGGCTATTCGGAACAGGGTAGCCGTGCCAATGGATCGTCGTCGGTTCTGGCAAATCATTTTTAAAATGAATTATTACTCGATCGCCTTGTTTCACACGAATTTGCGGCCCGGGCACAGATCCATTGTACGTGTAGACCGGAAGTTTTACTTTATCATTTATTTGTAGTAATGCTTCTTTAGCGGTTAGATAAAACTCTTTACCGGATAAAACTTTTGTCTTCGTTGCTAAAGGCAGTTGCTTACTGGAGTACTTGGTAGTGTTTTCCTTCTCTATATTCATGTTTGACATATCGTGCCCCTGCATGGAACTGTGCGAAGTACTATTTGAGCAGGCTGCACCAATAGCAACAACTCCCGCTAAAATAGTTCCAACCAATAATTTCTTCATGTATTTCCCTCCATAAACAAACATGTGATTGAAATGCTAATATCATCATAGAAAATAAATGTGCAAAATTTATGGAGAAAAGAGTTATTAAGCAAATTTGCACAAAGTATTGTTTGATATTAATGGGAGATACGAAATAAAAAAGACAAGCTATTACCAACCGGTTAATTGCGGATATAGGTAATAGCTTGTTCGCCCATTTTTGTATATAAGCTTTATGTGTAGCGAAAGCAACACTGTATAACCATCCCGAACTGCGTAAGCGTATTGAAACCTTACGTTAAGCCCCTACAGCGAAACAATAAAGGCGTAAAATGAATGAGGACAACAAAGACGCACTTATTGAATCGCAGAAACGAAAAATCAAAAAGTTAGAAGATGAAAATAAGCAATTACGGAGACAGTTGAAAGTAGCTTTACCCAGAGGTTTATAAAAATATATAAACTGTTTGGCAGGGGAACAATGTTCTCTTCATTGTTTAACTAAAGAACAGGAAGGTTGAATAAGCGGTAGAAGCGTTCGAGGAAAGGTGTTTACTATTATTATATAGAAATTAATACCAGATATCCATAAATTTGTTGTACAATGTATAAAGATGATAAAGAGAATTTTGTATTGGGGGCGGGAATATCATGTCCTTTACCTTAATCTTATTTATCGGTATTCTTGGGGTATTAGTTGTTATATTCCTAAAAAAACCAATAACAGGAATGATTGGTGACGATTATAAAGTGGTTCATAAGCTGAAAAGTGCTAAGTGGTTTCAAAATCATTGGTTAGGTGGAATATTCTTGTTTGCAATTAATGCTGTTCTGTTTTTTTCTACCGGTCTTGTACTTTACTTATTGTTATATTTTTCAATTCCGTTCGTTCATTTGATTGTCATGTTTTTGGCTGTAGTCGGAAGCATCTTTTCATGGGTATTAATTAATAATGCATGGCAAGGTACGAAAAGCAATCGTTTAAAGATGGGGTTTTTAGGGAGTAGTTTTTATGTTTTTTTGACTTTTGTGTTAGCTTATCAGTTAGTAACGATGAAATCTTCTTATCCAAGCGAAGATACTTGTATAGGGGGGATTATTGGTTTAGTATTCGGCATAATAGTTACAACAGTTGCGTTTATTACTTGTTTTACAATCACAGGCTTTTCTAAGAAGTAAGAAGCTAATTAAACAAAATGTGAATTTAAATATGCCTTGATTGACGTTTTATTTCTTACACGATCGGGAATCGTTTCTGCAATAAGCTGAATTAGAAATGTGAGGAGGGTGTCCCAAAAGTGATTGCTTTTGGACACCCTCCTTTATTTTCACATATGCATATGATGAGCATGGTCGCCGCCGATCGATGGATCGAGCATTCCAAAAATCATAGCAATATGAGCTACTACTAAAAATATACCAACGAAAGCGGAATGATATTTCAACTTTTGCTCCTCGCTCCATTTCCGACCGATTATGCCTAAATCGATTAGACTTAATCCCAATAACGGAATGACCCCCACTAAATAAAATCCCACTGCAATGATATCAATCCATCCGCGCCATTCCCCATTCAATGTAAATGGAATGACGGCATTGACAAATAAGTAAATAAAAATTCCTAAAAAGTAGACACCAACAATGATGCTGCATATTTTGTTGACTTTACGGATCATTCCATCGAAACGACGAGTAAAAAGAATTGCCAGCTCCGTTATTGCAATGGTCTCCGCAAGAGCAACGGGAATAGCCATAAATAAAATCAAATTCCAAGGTTGATTCACCGCTAACAGTTCCATGTAATGCGTCATGTTCATCCAATCACCCCTGCATTTTGTTTATACATCCACGTCTATTAACATTAATCACAATTTGTGCATTTTCTTTGGAAAATTTAAGAATAATTTGTGACAAGATTCACCTAATCCTTTACATATATGGATAGCAAAGATATGATCACCGCTTTATATAGAAGTAATTAAAGTATGTATGGATGCTGTTTCAAAATGATGTTCGATGATCTTTCTAATTAATGCATATGTTTCATAAAAAAATTTGGAAAAACAGAAACATTTTTGTTTTTTATGCGTCTTTTATAGCGGAAGGAGGGTGGAAACCATTGCCAATAAATTTGAATTGGATATACTTATGCGCTTGTATTCCAAATCCCTTTTTCGCTATCTGTACAGATTAACCAATGATTATCATTTGGCAGAGGATCTCCTGCAGGAAACATTTTATAAGGTTTATTTACATGTAAGCGGCATAAGCAACATAGTACAAATAAAGTCATGGCTTTACCGGATCGCTTATAATACCTTCATCGACCACTGCAGAAAAGCAAAAAAGATGCAGCTTGTACAAGTGGATGATTTCTTTGCGTCGTTAAAGCTAGATCCATTATTAGAAACGGAAAACGCGTTTTTGCAAAAATATGAGCTGGAGTTGATTTATAAACATTTGTCCAACATGAAAGAACTGCAACAAAAAGCCATTATGCTCGTTGATTTAAAAGGATTCAGCTACAAAGAAGCGGCGGAGCTGTTAAACGTAAAACTCCCTTATTTAAAAAGCCTTGTGTTTCGGGGCAGGCGGGAATTAGAAAAACGATTACGCAATGAGGTGAAGGGATGAGAAAAGACGAGTTAAAACCATTATTGCAGAAATATCAAAACGGCACACTAAGCAAAGAGGAAGAACAGAAAATAGAGGAACTTCTAGAAAGTTTTGACGTATACAATGAATTTCTCCATGAAACCCTTCATGATGAAGGGATGAAGGAAGCCGATCTCGCAAAAATGATGAAAAAGGCTCAACAAAAATTCTTTTTTCGAAATACGCTGCTTGTTGTATCGTTTATACTCACGATTGTTCCCTTATTGACTATGTTTACTTTTGTTTATTACGGCTGGGGGCGAGATCATAACAGAGGGAACGAATTTATTGAAACCATTCGAACGGTGAGTGAAATGACAGCGCCAAATGTGTATGTAGATTACGATACGGTGGATGTTGAGATCAAGCCCTTTACCATGACTGTCACGACCGACAAATATAAATTGATGGGTGATAAAAAAAGTTATATAGGCAAGGACACTTACAAACTATTTTTCAATGATGTGTTTGCTAAAGAATCGAATTATCGAGCGATTGGGTATTCGATTCATCACATTGGAATCAACTTTATTCATCCGAAAGACAAATACTTTTTACCTGACGAACGAACAAAAATTAAATCTCTCCCGAGCGATTGGCCGGTTGAAATCTATATTTCCTTGGATCGGTCCTATTCCTTAAAAGAAATAAATGAAAAATTCAAAGGATATAATATGACATGGCTTGCGTTGGACACAGGTGTAGAGGAACAGATGAGGAATGATTTAGATTTCATCCAAACACCGGCAATTGGCTTTCCATACAAAAAAGTGCATGTAGATTCTGTATTCAATCGCTCGTTTACTGATTACAAAGAAGTAGTCAAAGGGCTCGAGCTATTGAGCAAAAACGAAAAATGGGCAACACAACTAACAGAATACAAAGACTTAAAGATGGCCGAGCGACTAAAATGGGTGAAAAAGCATAAAGAATTGAAGATTTATGGAATCGCTATGACGGGAACCGCCAAAGATGTTTTGTCTCTAGAAAAGATGAAGGAAGTCAACGTGATTCGATTAGGTCAGATCCATTTGCCGTAGCAAAGGGGGGAATAGTCGAAAATGAGAATGGTAAGAATCAATATGCTAAATACATTGGTGGCTATATTTTTGCTTATTTTGTTAAATGTACAAATGATAGCGGAGATCCCTGTTTTTGATATCAGTTACATTTGGATTTCATTGTTCGGATTGCTCATATGCTTGCTTGGCCTCTTAAAAGAAGATCGATTCTACTCCTATTTAGGCGGCATCCTTCACTTCATCCTAATCGTTTCTTGTATGGGAATGATTTGGTTTGGCATAGGTATTAACTACAAGCCGTGACTTTACTGCGGCAAAAGCGAAAAGGACAGTCCAAATAAGGCTGTCCTTTTTCAATATAGGAACGTGTTGCAAAAGACATAATGGATGCATAGATGCACATAAAAAATCCACCACCTTGGAAATCATATACAGTGACCAAAACCAACTACCAAGGGGTGGACACTATCATGATTTCCAATTTAAACAATGAACATACATGGTCTTATGAAATTGATCCACTTTTAGTATCGTTATTTCGATATATTGACTCTCTATCGTTGCCAGAAACACCGTATGTGACAGGAAGGCTGCCAGTGTCGAAAAAATCATTGTTAAAATGTTTCTTTTTGAAAACCTATTTTGCTATTGATTCCTTGTGAAAATTAGTGCACATCGTGCAGTGTTTTCGCTGTTTTCAGCGGGCTTGTGGGCTTAGTGAAGTTCCTCATCTTTCTACGTTCTCCCGCACGGCAAAGTGGTTCTGGGAACAAGGATTTCCCGTCTTTCATGCACAGCTGCTCAAAAATTTAGAAATACGGTATTCCAATTTGTGCTGATCGACAGTACGGCCCTTCGAAGCAGTCTTTACGATTCACAGGCAAAGTGGAGGGTGTTCACCCGATATCACTGGTTTAAAGGATATAAATTTCATCTCTGCACCGCTGCCGAGGGAATCGCTTTATCTCATGTGTGGACCACAGCGAATCGGAATGATGCGGCAGTGGCACCAGAATTGCTTGTTTCTTTACAACAGTGGGATATCGAATTGGTATTGGGCGATGCCGCTTATGACAGCGAAAAGGTTCAGCAAACAGTCGAACGAGCAGGAATCCTATTGATTTCCCCCATCAACTGCCGCAATAGCGAGGAACGAAAAGATGCCTATGGACGTGTTCTCCCTGTCTTTCTGAAAACGAGGTTTGGCAATGGCTGTTTGGGCTTCGCTGCGGGATGAACGGGTATTTAATGAGTGAAAAAGTGACGGGGAACAACCGCGATGGTATGGATTTCATCGTTATTTACTGCATGTGTTATGCTGCATCCTTATGCATAACTTCGAGTTTTTACTCTAGTTTTGCAACACCATCAGTTAGAAGTGTAAAAGCGATCATACAAAATTAAGCAACTCCTCATACTAGTATATGATTAAATTACTTACTTTCATTTAAACCACTCTAAAGAAGAAAAACTTATATTTGAGGGTGGCTATTTTACCAAGTAAAATAAAGGTAAAAGAAGCTAAACAAATTTAAGAGGGGGTGGAGAAAATATCAACTTTAAAAGACAAGATTATTGAGCTATTAAAAATTGAGAATGGTTTAACCGACAGGGAAATCACTGACAAGATAAAGGGGAAAGGAGAACCACAGCAAAGTGTTAATGTAACGTGCAGGAATATGGAATCAAAAGGAATGATTAAACGTATCAAAGGACAAGATGGGCTAATTAGGAACTACTTAGATGATTTTACATTTGAACCTAAGCAAAAAGAATATAAATCCTCTAAATCTAAAAATGACGGATTGTCTGAAGATGAAATTAAAGAAATATTAAATAATTACCTTATTTCTAATGGTTGGAATACACAGGTTGCATGGGGAAAGAGTCAAGGTATTGATATTGATGCATTTAAAGGTAAAGAAAGATGGATAATTGAAGTTAAGGGTTGTGGCACACGGAGTGCTATGAGAGTAAACTACTTTTTAGCTATTTTAGGGGAGACGCTTCAAAGGATGAGTGATCCGAATGCAAAATATAGCATAGCTCTACCTGATATGCAACAATATCGTAATCTATGGGAACGTTTACCCCGTCTTGCAAAAGAAAGAACTGGGATATCTGTTATATTTGTAAATGAAGATAAAGGGATTGAAGAAGTAAAATAATCCGCCTGAACTAAACGACAACTAAATTTTGAATAAAATTCTGAAAAGAGGTGAAATTGAAATATATAGTAAAGGGAAGAAATGGTTAATAATATTTAAACCAAATTCTAGGGGGATTTTTAATTGAGAAAACATTTAGGGAAAGTATCTTTTGCTTTACTAATCTTGACTTTTACTGTATTAGCCTTCGGATATGGTAAGATTAGAGGAGATATTGGTACTGGCATTTTAATAATCGGTGTAGGACTTTCGCTAATAACAGCCTTAATAAGTGAAAAAGGACGATGGAAGACAATTACAATAAGTATTGTAAGTATAGTAATAGGGGTATATGCATTTCTGATTATTGCTTTTTTCTTCGGTTTGTGGGAAGGGTTTTAGTAGTAAATGAGGTCATTTGTAGTACAAACTATGAGATAATATAATAAGAGAAAACTTTATGTTGGATAAATTTCCGTACGTTCCAGAAGTGTATTTATTATAAGAGGCCTTTTGACGGTGATAGAAATATTTATTCTCGTGGCTATTTAGTCAGTTTTGTTGGCGGCTCTTTCGATTTCATGACGGTATTAGAACATTATTTAAAAGCGCGAGGATTTGACGTGTACTTAACCAAAAACGAAAAACATATTCGTCCTATTATATGAGCGGCGGAAAAACGATTGATAAAGGATTATATTTAAAACGCAAATTTGAAGCGTTTCCAGATAAAAATACGGATGCAGAAAATTGCAAAATGCGAAATTTAAAAAGACAAAATAAGCCGTTGCAGCAAGAAAAAAAGCTTTTATCGATGAATATCGAAAAACTTATTGCGTTCATCAATCATGTGAAACAGTTGGAATTACATTAGGAACTTATTATAGATGGTTGAAACATGACAAACAATTTAGCGAAGAATTTTATCAGATAAAGAAAGAGTAGTGGTAATCAAAAGCTGCTTATTTATTTTTTAAAATTTTAGTTGACATAATATAAAGTGAAGGATAAAAAAATGATAAGTCGGTATGTTGACTTAATAATCGCGTATAAACTTTGATAATTCGTATAAAAGAATGATAATTGTAGCCAAAAAATAAAATTGGATAAGATTACTAAAATAATAGCACATGCATTCTCATCTGTCCAGTTGAAAGATAACAAAACATGCCATAGGGGATTCTAAGAATGTAGTCAAACACTTAATCTAATCGGTGCATAAAAGGCGATTAAAATCCTGTTTTTGCAAGGAATATGTGTTTGATAAATTGGGGTTAAATAAGCTGATAAGTATTATTGATCCAAAAAAATGTTCCATTCATTCGTGTGGCAGAGAAGATTGGTTTTACTAAGGAAAAAGAAGTATTTATTTTTGGTAAGAACCATTATATATACTCGGGGGTTAAAGAAAGTAACGAAGGGTTATTGAACGAATGGTGCGATAGTTAAATGAGATATGTACAAAAAAGCTACCTTATCATCATAAGGTGGCTTTTTCATTTGATCGAAAATCAACCATTAACATAATATAAAGCCTTTTAGAAAAGGGATAATAGCATGGATTGTTGAATTCTGTAAGATAGAGGGTGGATATATGTTACAAAAGTTGTTGCTGATAGGAAAAAGAATATCTCTGCGGACACCAACGCAGGATGATTTGCCAATTCTATATAACCTGATAGATGGTGTGCAGAATCAATAATGATTTTTACAAAAAATCATTATTGATTTTTACAAATACTAATGTTAGATTTTGGTTATGGAGGTTAAAATATGCATAGTGAGTTTGAGTTAAAAGTTTTATCCTTGATAGGCGCATTACAAAACGAAATCAAAACACTCAAACAAGAGGTGGCTAGCATAAAAAAACAGGTTCAAAACAAACATTTTGAAAATAGTCAAGAGAATGAGAAAGTTACGATTAATGAAGTACGTGAACACATTAAAAAACAATTGCTTTTGTGTAATCCAAACCTACGATTTACAAATGGAAGCCGTAAAACAGGTAGACTTACTATCTCTGATGGAAATAATACTATTGATAGAATTCTTATTCGCACTAGCAAATCTTTTCGGGAGAAGGAGGGCTATCCTTCGGGCTGGATTACTATTCATGAAGACCTATTGAATAAATACGCACTATATTTTTTTGTAGTAAAAGACTTCGATTCGAAATTACATGTTCTTGTAATGAATCAGAACAACATTAAAGAATGGATCCAGCACAAAACTAAAGACTCTAATGGAAACTATCACTTTTACATCAACTTAATTCATGGTCGTTGGATTGATGATCGTGAGGATCATTATGACTGTAGTCGATTTTATGATAATTGGGATGAGGTAACTAAATTACTCTCTTCTTAAAAAGTTCATGGTATTAATTCCTCTTAGGGAGCTAAAGAATAGCGTTCTAGAATTATTGAGAAGAATCGAGGAAATTATTTGTGGAAGGATCTTATTGAATTTGTAGAGCTAAATGACGTTTTTAGACCTAAAGAAGTTTTATTTCGAATACTTCATATTATCATGTTCTCAAAAATAGACAATAAAATAACTTAGCTACTGTATTTAGTTAAAAGTCAAAGGAGTTCCTTTTTCGGAGCGTTTTTGATTTTTAGGCTTTTATTATAGATAGGGATTTCCTATATAAAATTATGTCAAAATAAATCAGTGACAAATTGTGTATTTAGGGAGGATTCGATAAATGAAATTCGGGGATTTAATTATAAATTTTGGTCTATCCTTTGTGTTTGTATATTTCGGTTTGATGATAATTATTCCTTCTATTATTTACATATTCAAGAGATTCCATTGGGTTAGAAAAGTCTATAAAAAAATAAAGGAAAGTTCTTTTCTTCATACATTAATTCTATCTAATCACTATGCTCTTTTTTTAACTGGAATTCTAATGGCAATTTTCACTTTTCATACTTTTCCTCAATCTAAAGATCAAACATTATTCCTATCTATTTATACTGTTATATCTGGATTTTTAATTTCAACAGGTCTAACTATGATTGTTTATTCAGAACAAATAATAGATAATTCAAAGAGTCAAAGAAAAATGTTGAAAGAAATAAATGCTTTTATTAGAGGAAAAAAAATAAGAAGCTCTGACTTAATCCCGTTAAGAAACATACTAAATCAAATGACTACTGTAGAAGAAAAATTAAACAAAAATAAAATAACTGAAACTGAAGCTATCAAAATTTACAAGCAACAGACCACAGCACTTAAAAATATTTTAGAAGAATATACAGAATAAGAATTTCTGATTACTATAACGGGATCATGGATATGAATATGTAGGAGGAAAGATGTACATGCAATTTAATCAACTTCATCCAGACTACCAAAATTATGAAAGTAAAAAGTATTTCATGAGTGAAATACCACGGGAATTCTTAGATGCTTTTCAAGGGCTTATTGTAGCTACTGTACATAATCGGGACAATGCGGTTCAACTTCTCAAATTGGCTTGCAATATTGTCGCTAAATATATCCCAACAAAGCCCACTCAAAACTGGGGATGGGATTATTTGTTGAGGGATTTAGAAGATTATTTATATGAGTTACATAGCAAAAATAAATTTCACAAATTTATGGACTGTATAGCTGAAATTGCAAACTCTATTGATATAGATTTGAAAGAACTTAATGAATTACTCTTAGATCATGATATTGGTTATGAGCTTGATTTTAAACTATATGACGGTGCTTGGTGGTCAGTAGTTGATGAAAATATGCAAAATCGTTCGGAATCAATAGAGGAAGCCTTAGAATGTGTTAATGAGGACTATATCAATGTGATCGAGCATCTTAACCAAGCTAAGGAACAATTATCAAAAACAGAAAACTCTAGAGCACGAAAAGATGCTCTAAGGGATTGTGCATCAGCAATGGAATCGTATTTAGAATACCTTTCCGGTGAAAATGATATCAAGGAAGCGGTTAAGAAATTAAGAGACGAGTATGATTTACCAAGAAAAATTATTTCTGATGCTACCAGTATTTGGGATCGCATACACCAACAACACCCTGATGTACGACATGGTTCTGCTATCAATACGGATTTATCTGAAGCTGAGGCATTATACTGGATTGATCGAATCATGGCCTTGATTAAATACTTGTCTCGCACAATTGAAAAATAAATTACGGCGTAGAATTTACTTCTATGTCGTTCTCCCTAAATTAAACGTTTTCGATAACTATAATAAAATTATGTTAACTCTTCGTTAAAATTGTCTATAAAGCGAACCCCAACAAAAGTAGACAAAGGACGGTGCCTTCTATTGGCAACGACTCACGAGAGCGTCGAAAACACGAACAGCGACTAGATCCATAAGTTTGCTCTTCCTTTCAGTTTTGATAAATAAAAGGCATACTCTCCAAACTAGGGGAAGTGCGCCTTTAGGGTCATCTTTTTTTATTCAATAAGCAGCGTTATTACTAGAAATATTGATGAATCGATGGCTGCTTGCTACCTTATTCATTAATAGAACGTGTTGCAAAACGCATAACGAATGCATAAATGCACATAAAAAATCCACCACCTTGGAAATCATATACAGTGACCAAAACCAACTACCAAGGGGTGGACACTATCATGATTTCCAATTTGAACAGTGAACATGCATGGTCTTATGAAATCGATCCAATTTTAGAAGCATTATTTCGATATATCGACTCGCTGTCGTTGCCGGAAACACCGTATGTGACAGGAAGGCCGCCAGTGTCGAAAAAATCATTGTTGAAATGTTTCTTTTTGAAAACTTATTTTGCTATTGATTCCTTGCGAAAGTTAGTACGTATACTGCAGCGTTTTCGCTGTTTCCAACGGGCTTGCGGGCTTAGTGAAGTTCCTCATCTGTCTACATTTTCCCGCGCGGCGAAGTGGTTTAGGGAACAGGGATTTCCCGTCTTCCATGCACAGCTGCTCAAAGATCTAGAAGTACGGTATCCCAAAATCGTGCTGATCGACAGCACGGCCCTTCGAAGCAGTCTTTACGATTCACAGGCAAAGTGGGGAGTGTCCACCCGATACCACTGGTTTAAAGGATATAAACTCCATCTCTGCACCACTGCCGAGGGAATCATTTTATCTCATGTGTTGACTACAGCGAATCGCAATGATGCGGCAGTGGCACCAGCATTGCTCGCTTCTTTAGGGCAATGGGAGATTGAGTTTGTGTTAGGGGATGCCGCGTATGACAGCGAAAAGGTTCGACAAACAGCCAAACAAGCAGGAATCTTATTCATCTCCCCCATCAACCGCTGCATAGCGGGAAACGAAAAGAGGCCTATGGCCGGGTTCTTCCTGTCTTTTTGAAAAATGAGATTTGGCCTATGGCTGTTTGGGCTTCGCTGTGATCTGGAACAGATATTTAATGAGTAAAAGAGTGACGGGATGGTATGGTATAGGGTTCATCGATATTTACTGCATGTGTTATGCTGTATCCTTGTGCATAAATTCGAGTTTTTACTCTAGTTTTACAATGCTATCAAGATATGAAGGTACATTAAACATTGATATTTTAACAATCTATCATCTAGAATATGCTCAATTATGAGATTGATAAAATTAATATAGAATGGAGGATTTAAATGGACGTCTACAAAAGATTAGAGGAAAAAATTAATGAATTAATAGAAAGAGTAAAACAACTTGATACTGAAGACGTATTAGGATATATAGGAGCAATGCTGTTTGCTGGAAAAACAGGTAATTTATTTGAGCTAACTGGATTAAGTTCCCCAATAAAGCAATTACTTTACTTAGGTGGATTATTATTATCGACACCTGAACCTCAAACTAAAATCGAATTTAACGAAAAACGCTATAACGAATTAACAACTTTATTAGAGGAGATAGCAAACACTTATTCACTTCTATTTTTTCCAGATGAAGAAGAAATGAAACAGGGGCTAAGTGAACAGTGGAAGAAAAGCAGGGAAGTAACTATGCCTGTTTTTCTTCATTACTTTAATACAGTTTCACTATCGTATGAAGAGCAACAATTGCTAAGAATAGAAAAGTGGTTTTTGCCTTTTAACGAACAAGTAGAACAAGAAGTGGGAGTTTCTGTACAAGATATTCTGGAATGGTATTCTTTTGTGAAGGAATCCTTTAAAAAGCCATTTGAGAATACTAAAGTACTCAACGATCAATATCAAAAAGAAATAATAAATTTTTTTGAAACTGCATCAAAAGAAGGGCTAGGATTTGAAGAAACAATGCAAAAAATTAAAAAAACAAAGGCAACTAATCTAGCCCTACAACTCGTAGAGAATGTCTCGTTGTTATTTCACATCTCTATAGATGATATGAAACAGAGATTTGGAGAAGAAAAATCCAATAGACTTATTGAGATCTTTTCAATAAAGAGGGAACAAAGAGATTTTCGATACTATACAGAAAAAAATCCTTTTGAGATTGCGCCGTTATGGAGGAAATCACCAAATTATCTAATGTGTTTGGAACCAAAATTATTACTCAACGCGATTTATGATTTTCTTTATAGCGTGATGGAATCGAGTCAATATAAAAATAGCTGGTATAAGAGAAGAGATATTGAGACTGAGAATCAAACAGTTGAAATAATTAGAGGGCTTTTTGGGAATCAGGCAGAGTATTTTACTTCGGTCTTTGAGAATGATAAATCGCAAAACGAACATGATGTTTTAGTTATATATAAAGATACTATTTTAATAGTTGAAGTCAAAGCATCAAAATTCAAGGAGCCTTTTAGGGATCCTGATAAAGCATACGTTAGAATAAAAAGAGATTTTAGAAGTGATGGGGGAATACAGAAGGCTTTTGAACAAGGGTTAAACTTAAAAAAACTACTGTTATCAAATGACTCAACAAATTTGTATAATCAAAAGGGGGAAGTAATAAAAACCATTTATAAAGAAGATATAAAAAACGTTTTTATTATTTGTCTCACAGCTGAAGATACAGGGATAGTTGGTACTAATTTGTCATTATTGTTAGAAAAGCCAGAGGATGAACCCTTTCCTTGGGCTTGTAACCTCTATGATTTCTCTACTCTAATAGACGCATTTATATACAAAAAATTATCTCCAGAAAAGTTTATTGAATATTTAAGTTCAAGACAACGTCTACATGAACGATTTTTGAGTACAGATGAGCTTGAAATAGCTGGATTCTATCTTAGATATGGGAGCTTTCAACAGTTAGAAAAAAGTTCAGCAACTCATTATTTTTTGACTCCAGACATGTCGGATATATTTGATGAGATTTACTTTGAAAAGAATGGAGTAGAGTTCGAAACAGACGCGTACTGCCAACATGATGAATTTTTGGATAAGTTTATTGATTTTCTAGAAGCTAATGGATGGCATTTTGGAGGAGGTACAAAAGCAGATAGATACAGAGGGGAGTGATGTATAGAGGAGCTGATTAAAAAGCTCCTTCTTTTTTATCAGCATTTCCTGTCTATTCTCGTCCCGTAATAGCTCCTGTCACAATTACCACAATACATGAAAATGACAAGAGAACGAGCAAAAATCGTGCCAACCCCCACAACACAAACATCATCGAAAAAGGATTGTAAGGGAATATTCAAATGGTGAAATCGTGATAGAAAATGTCAATAATACAAATAGCACTTAAATATACATTTCGTTCATCATACTTAAACGTATCCAAATGTTGAATTTCAAATCGGGGGAGAGACACAGGAAACAGCCAAGCTAATTTTGATGAAAAGTTGAAATTGTAAAAAAATAGAACTATGTGCTAAATAATCAACAAAACCAAATCAAAAAAAATATCTAAACAAACCCGTGGTGCTAGTTGAGTTTTAACACTCAACTAGCACAAGAACAACAAGGGAGTAAGCCAGTAAAATACCATCCAGTGCCGTTTCAAATCCAGAAACCGAGTTCGCTCGAATCTCGGTGATCCGATACGAATCGACTAAAATCGAAAACACGGTTTCAATCACTTTGCGTTTTCGTTTCATCCACTGTTTCCATGCGTCGGATTGGAGAATTCGCTGATTTTTTCGAACGGGCGTCCAAAAAGCGACTCGATGCTCTTCGTACAGCTTCTTTTGCAGTTTTTGGATGATGTACCCTTTGTCACCTAGGTTATATGGATGTGGAATTTGCGTCATGACGGTTTCAGCGGCCACCCGATCGTGACAAGACGCTTCAGTGACGACATATCCCATCGGAAGCCCTTGGTCGGTACCTGCAGATGAAGTTTCAACCCATAGAAAGCGATCTTTTTCGAAGCACAATAGCCAATATCCGCAATTCCACGAAACCGTTTGGCGCGATACATTCGGGATGAATGACACAGCTCGATCGGCAAACTGTCCACGACCGCATACGCATGGTGTTGTCCACGCTTGGCCAGCTGGTGCCGCATCCACTTGATCGCAAAGCCAAGCACTCGGCAGCGACGGTTATATCGAGAACGTTCAGGGAACAAGTCCTTGGAAAACAAATTCCCGATCACAAACCGGTGCCAAGCCCGTTCGGAAGTGAAGCCTAACAACTTTCCAAGGACATGGACGGCGATGATGACCTCGTCCTTCTGTTTCAACAAATGAAGATTTCGACGTTGAAGATGAATCTGGATACTCGATAGTTGAGCTGATACAAAACACAAAATCGATGCATATTGTTTTTGAAGTTTGGTTCGATCTGTTGTAAAATGAAAGTGCTCTTGCATGTGAATTCTCCTTTTAAATGTTTGGTCGCACTTTCATTTTAAGGAGATCCTCATGCAAGGGCTATTTTTATGCTTGTCTGATTTTATCTAGCACCACGGGTTATTAAATACTTTCTGTAATAGTTCAACTTGATACGGAACGAATGGGTAAAGCGCTACGAACTCTTCTGCTGAACGATAGCCAGAACGTAATTGAGTTGAATTTGGATCAAAAGCTAAGCGGCCACGAATTAATTGTTCAATCGGTTCATAAATTGCTTTTAAACCCGTGGTGCTAGTTGAGCGTCAGCGCTCAACCAGCCCTAGT
>NZ_SDKL01000157.1:0-1107 GCF_004123125.1 Geobacillus sp. PK12 | reverse complement strand
CGAGTTCCTTCAGCGGGGCCAGGTCCACGCACTGGCCGTACAGGTGCACGGGCAGCAGGCATTTGGTCCGCTCGGTGATCGCGGCCTCGACCTGTGTGGTGTCCATCAGGAAGTCGTCCTCGCGGACGTCGACGAAGACCGGGGTGGCGCCGGTGCCGTCGATGGCGACCACGGTCGGGGCGGCGGTGTTCGACACCGTGATCACCTCGTCGCCCGGTCCGACCCCGAGGGCCTGCAGGCCGAGCTTGATCGCGTTCGTGCCGTTGTCGAGGCCGACACAGTGACCGACCCCGTGATAGGCGGCGAACTCCGCTTCGAAGCCGCGCAGGCTCGCGCCGAGAACGAGCTGGCCCGAGTTGAAGACCGTCTCGACCGCGTCGAGCAGGTCGAGCCGCTCGGCCTCGTATTCGGCCAGGTAGTCCCATACACGCGTGGTCATGTGCGAACCTTTCCCTCAACTGATGACGTCAAAGCGGCGACGGTGCGGCGTACTCCGTCGGACAGCGAGATCTCCGGGCGCCAGCCGGTGATCTTCCGGAACGGCGTGGAATCGACGACGAGGTTCAGGGAATCCGTCACGGGCGCGTGTGCCGGTGGTTCCGCGCGGATCACCTCGACCGGATGCCGTCCGGTGTGCTCGGCCATTTCCCTCGCCATTTTGCGGAAGACCTCCCCCAGCCGATCGCCCCGTCCGGCGCCGAGCAGCCAGTGGGCGCCCACCAGCGAGCCCGGTGCGGCCAGCGCGGCCGTGAACGCGGCCGCGACGTCGTCGACGTGGACCAGGTCGCGCCGCACCGTCCCGTCGCCCCAGATGGGGAGCGCCTGGCCTTCGAGCGCGCGGCGCGCCATGGCGGACACGACACCGCTGTCGTGCTTCCCGCCTTCCACCGTGTTCTCCCCGAAAACGGTCGGCACCCGCAGGCTGATACCGCGCACCCGGCCGTTCGCCGTGGCCTTCTTGAGGATCTCTTCCGCCGCCAGCTTCTGCATGGCGTAGGGAGTCACCGGGAGGTCGGGCTCGCTGCCGTCGAGCGGCTCCCGAGGGGGCACGCCGACCTGCATGCTGGTGCCGCTGTACACCACCAGCGGGGGCGTTCCGCCGCCGCT
>NZ_SDKL01000156.1:0-1228 GCF_004123125.1 Geobacillus sp. PK12 | reverse complement strand
CACAGCACACTCATCAACTTCACATCCCCGGCACCTAATCTGCCAGTGAGAAAAAGCAAAAATCCCACAACCAGAACGGCCGCCGCACCAGGCAATGCCCATAGCATTTTCCGTAATGCCACCATATCTAACGCACCGGATTGCAGGACATATAAAGCGCTGAAGAACAGCCAGCCCAGCAATAAAATCAATACCGCCTGATTGGTAATTTTTCGTACTAACAGATCGGTACTGGTGCACCACAGCAAGCACCCTATCAGCAGTGCCGTCTGCAGCCAGTGCGTGTAATCCGCCATTTTGCGTTAATTATTTCGCAGCGCCGGATGAACCACCGCCCGTCGTACCCGTGCCGGTAATCTGATCGGCGATCTGGCTAAATTTTTCATTCAGCGCTTTTACAAGGATACCGTCACCGCCGAAAATAGCACCGATGGCAGCAGCCATTGCCGCCGCAAGAATGCCGTATTCGATTGCCGTTACACCGCTTTCGTCACGCAGGAAAGTACGTAATTTGGTTTTCATGTTTTTCATGGAAAGATTCTCTATCCGCCGCCAAAGAAATCATGGCCTACAAGGAATTCGGGGGGAGCCATGATGATAATAAGATTAATAATGAGACTTATTATCAAGCACCGCAAGCAGTAGAACATTAATATTCGTTAATCTTTTCATGAAAATAATTATTAATATAAATCAATAAGTAACAAACCTTTCCTTACAGATACAATCAATAAATATTCATGTTTTTTGCAGGGATATTCATAAAAAATCGAGGAGAGAAACACCTTAGCGAGCAGTATGTGACCATTTACCCTGCAAGATGCTAGCCCGCTGCGCTATTAACCAATAGACGGACTAACTGCGGTTAAGGCAGAGGTAGACGTTCAAGCCAGGCTCGGAGGAATCCAGATAAAGCTTTCCACCATGCAGGTCGGTAATCGCCTGAACCAAAGATAGCCCCAGACCATAACCGGACTGAAACCAGGTATCCAGCCGTTGAAAACGCTGTAATGCTTTAGCATGAAGTGCAGGCGGAATACCCGGACCATGGTCGGCGACGCTCAGGGCGATCCAGCCGCGATAGAGTGTCACACTCAACGTGATGTATTTACCCTCGGCCGCATATTTCAGCGCGTTTTCCACCAAATTCGCCAGCGCCTGAAACAGCAGCGCACGGTCGCCAAAGAGTTGGATCCCGGCCTTGATTTCAATCTTCAGTTGGCAATCG
>NZ_SDKL01000155.1:0-1487 GCF_004123125.1 Geobacillus sp. PK12 | reverse complement strand
TTCCCCACACAACGCTCTTCCGAACTAAAGAAAAAGAGTTACCTCCTGTAAAACTTCAATTTAGTGATGTAACAAAAACTACAAGTGAATTTGAGTTAATTAAAAAAGTACAAAATGATATTGAATCTAATAACGAAAGCTCATTGCCTAGCTTAATTTTAGGTGCACAATCAGGTGCTTATGTTCTTAATCAATATAAAAGATTAATGGATCTTTCTGATTATGGAATAACTAAGTCAATATTTAACAAAAACATTGCCGACTTGCATTCAAAATTACCTGGTCAAAAAGGCAACGATAAAATTTACAGCATCCCTTTTGATAACTTAGATGTTGATGCAGTTGTTTATAACCTAGAAGTTTTAAATCATATTTTCAAAATGATTAAAGAAAATGGTGGCAATGTGGATGAAAATGCTGATATAGTTAAAAAAGCTACTGAAGCAGGCAAGGAAGGCGTTGGTCAAAAATTGCCCGATAACACTATTTGAAAGGCCTTGGAGCCAAAAACTGCTGACAAAAAAGCTTTTAATGGTCTAAGCGTAAATAATGAAACATTTAGCTCAATAGAAAATATAAAAGAGTTTGCTAAAAAGTTTTATGAAGGCACTAAGTTAAATACTTCTAAAGTTAATGATGACACATTAACGGGTGAAGTGATATCGGTTGACTATGCTAATGACTTGCTTTTTAAGGAGCTCAATTCACAAATTGGTAAAGATAAACTAGTTTTTGATTCAGTTGAAACAGGCAAAGAAGAAAATCCTGTTGCTGTTAAATATAATTTAGTAGATGATTCAGATATTAAAAATAAGTTTAAGCAATTATTAAGCGGATATAAAAATATTATTAAAAGACATGAACATAAAGTCGGGGAAAGCAATAAAGTATTTCAAACAATTAATTTCGGTAACAAAGGCGAAAATGCAAGCATAAATATTGCTAGATTTAAGAGTGCAATAAGTTTTGCAGCTAGTGTTGGAGTTAATTCAACAATGTTTAGTTCGCGTAATAAAGAAATTTATGGCAAAGATGACCCTGATTTTGAGAAAAAAGTTGCTGCATGTGAAGACGTTTATATGGATCCACAATTAACAACAGTTAAAAAAGGTGAACAAAAAATATTTACTGAAGGTGGTTCAAGTTTATTAACTATTAAACTTAGTGATCAATCATTAAATAAAGCAACTATAAAGTTTATTAAATGATTATTTGAAGGCAAAAATAATGCCTACAACCAGGGCATGGAAGAGAACTGAAAGACCTTTGCAAAATATTCAGGCTACATTATGCCTTTAGCTTCAGTTATTAATGATCAAAGCTTAAATTGATTCCAAAGTGAAGCTGATAAATTAAAGCAAAAAAGAGCAAATAAAACCATCAGCGATGAAGAGTTCAGAATCTTAAACTTCTTAAGATCAGCTTATGTATCAATTAAGTCAATTAGAGACTTTGAAAAAGATAATTCAATTATTGCTAAAAATAAC
>NZ_SDKL01000154.1:0-1397 GCF_004123125.1 Geobacillus sp. PK12 | reverse complement strand
TATCATTTTTTAATAATTCGTAATCATATTCAGCACTATCAAATTCTTTAGGTATATCAGAATACACTTCGATTAATTTATTTGTAACTGGATGTATAAAACTCAACTTATATGCATGCAATCTTTGATTAAATTCATCAACACTTTTGCTATAAATACTATCACCATACACAGGGTGCTTAATATATGTTAAATGCACTCTAATTTGGTGTGTTCTTCCAGTTTCAAGCTCACATTTTACTAAAGAATAAGGCTTATTATCAATGTAAAAACTTTTAAGCATATGTACATATGTAACTGAACTCTTGCCATCTTTATGTATGCTCATTAGCTTTCTATTTTTTGTATCTCTTTGAATAGGCAAATTAATTTTAGTTACTTTATTAGGCAGTATTCCTTCACAAATAGCTAAATAAGTACGCTTAATTTGGTGATTTTTAAGCATTTTAGCTAATTCATTGTGAGTCTCATTATCTTTAGCAATAATTAAAAGTCCGCTGGTATCTTTATCAATTCTGTGCACAATTCCTAAGCGCAATAAACCATTTGTATCTGATAAATTGTTTTTAAAATGATACATTAGTGCATTAACTAAAGTGTCATTAAGATGACCAGGTGCTGGATGAACAACTAATCCGCTAGGCTTGTTTAAGATTAACAAATACTCATCTTCATACCTAATATCAAGTGGCATGTCAACAGCTTCAATATTACTTTCTTTTTCAAGTAATCTTAAAACAGTAATTACCATTCCTTCACGCACCATGTAATTAGGTTTTCTAACAAATTTTTTATCATCTACATAAACAGCTTCTTGCTCAATTAACGCCTTAGCATCATTTCTAGTAATTTCAGAATTATCGCTTATGTACTTGTCTATTCTTTCTTTGTATTTAACTTCTAATTGAATCATTTGTTTTGAATTATAAATTATTAAATAAATAATTTAACTAACTAATCAAGGACAAAATACAAGGAAAGCAAGAACAACATTAATTAAAATAATTAGAACTACTGGGAATTTCTTTTTGTACATAATTGATGAGAATATGACTGTAAACAAGACATAAATGAATAAAATTGGCATACCTATTTTTTCAAAATATTGAGCCTTTATTTTCATATTATCAATCTTGGCATAGTCGCTAATAGATTTATTAAAAATAACTTGTGGGAATGCTATTCCTATTATGAGTTGAATAATTAGCGCACCAATAATTCCAACAATTACTGGATTCATAATTTTTACTAACCCTTGCAAAAATGGTGACTTATTTTTGCTTGACATTAGCTTCATTGAGAAAAACATTGCTAAAAATGGTACAAGAACAAATGTTAAATAAGTAAAGAATGTAAATATAAAGCCTCATCAGTGGCCATTTGCAACCAAATAGCCT
>NZ_SDKL01000153.1:0-1207 GCF_004123125.1 Geobacillus sp. PK12 | reverse complement strand
CCGAAGAAATCCTTGATTTGCATCGTACCGATGGTGATGGCGATCCCAGAGGTAAACCCCAGTGTTACTGAAAGCGGAATGTATTCGATCAGACGGCCGAAGCGGCAGAGCCCCATCAGCAGCAGAAACACACCGGACAGCAAGGTAGCGACCAGCAAGCCGGATAACCCAAACTGCTGCGATACGGGATAAAGAATAACGACGAAAGCCGCTGTGGGGCCGGATACGCTGTAGCGTGAACCGCCGCTGACGGCAATGACGATCCCGGCAATGGCCGAGGTATACAGCCCGTATTGTGGGGGTACACCGCTGGCAATCGCCAGCGCCATCGCCAGCGGGATGGCGATGATGCCGACGGTAATGCCAGCGATAATGTCGTGGATAAAACGTTGTAGCGTATATTTTTCGCGCCAGCACGCGTCAATCAGCGCGCTGAACGGCCTGACACCGTTAATTCCGTGCGTTTTCATCTAAGCAGAAACCAAAGTAAGGAAGTAAATCAACATGGCGGGCCTGCCGGTCCGTCGACGACAGCCTTACGATACGCCGGAGACGCTCAGAAGATCCAGAGATACATCAAGAGAAGTGCGGTTTGGCAAGGCTGACGCGGCGAAAACCGCGTCAGCAGGAGAGGTTAAAGCGTGATGGTGATTAGATAGGCAGCAAAAAGCGCTAAATGCGCACTGCCGCTCAATACGTTCGTTCTGCCTGTAGAGAATGTAATGTGGCACAGTACCAACACGGACAACATCACGACGATATGCGGCATATCCAGACCGAAGTTCAGCGTGCGGCCAGTAATCATGGCGATGATCGTGACGGTGGGAACCGTGAGTGAGATCGTTGCCAGCACGGAACCGAAAAACAGATTCATGGCACGCTGTACCTGATTTTTCAGGACGGCGCGGATAGCCCCCAGCCCTTCAGGCGAGAGAATTAACAGCGCGACCAGGAAGCCCGTAAACTGTGTCGGCGCGTTCATTTCGGTCAGTAGCGTTTCCAGCGGCATTGAATTCGTCTTGGTCACGGCGATAACGGCAATCAGATGAACCAGAAGCCAACCGGTGTGCCACAGTGAACTGTGTGCAGACGGTTTACCGTGATGCGGATCGTCGCCGTCACCTTCGCCTTCATGCTCGTAGACAAACCGGCTTTGGTGCGTGCGCGTCTGAATCAACAGAAACACGCCGTACAGTGCTGCAGAGAA
>NZ_SDKL01000152.1:0-1104 GCF_004123125.1 Geobacillus sp. PK12 | reverse complement strand
CGGTGGTCCCGCTGGTCGAGCAGGACCGCGTCCCACCGGCCGAGCGTCGGCGAACCGACCCGGATGTCGACCACGATGTCCAGGACACTGCCGCGGGCGCAGTAGACGTACTTCGCGATCCCGGGCGGCGTCATGGTGTAGTGGACTCCCCGCACCACGCCGCGTTTGGACATGCTGTGGTTCGTCTGCGCCACCCGGAAGAGCGGACCGCCGCGGGCCTCGGCGAAGGCCTCTTCCTGGAACGGCGAGACGAACAGGCCGCGGTCGTCGGGGAAGACCCGGGGAGTGAACTCGATCGCGCCCTCGACGGCCAGTTTGCGTGCTTGCACAGCTACTCCTGATGGTGGAGCGGTCAGAGGGCGGACAGCACTTCGCGGACCGCGTGGACGACCTTGTCCTGCAGATCGGTGGAAAGCGCGGGATACATCGGGAGCGAGAAGATCTCGCCCGCCAGCTTCTCGGTGACCGGCAGCGAACCCGTGCCGTAGCCGAGGTGGGCGAACCCGGTCATGGTGTGCACCGGCCACGGATAGCTGATGTTCAGGTGGATGTCGTACGCCTTGAGGCGTTCGAGGATCTCGTCGCGCGCCGGGTGGCGTACCACGTACACGTAGTACACGTGCTCGTTGCCGGGGGTGGTCTTCGGCAGTTTCAGCTCGGTGTCGCCGAGGCCTTCTTCGTAGCGCCGGGCGACGGCACGGCGTCCGTCGACGTAGGCGTCGAGCCGCTTTAGCTTGCGCCGCAGGATCTCGGCCTGGACCTCGTCGAGACGGCTGTTGTGGGCGGGCGTTTCCACCGTGTAGTAACGCTCTTCCATGCCGTAGTACCGCAGCCTCCGCAGCTTGCGCTCCACGGCTTCGTCGGACGTGATGGTCGCGCCGCCGTCGCCGTAGGCGCCGAGCACCTTGGTGGGATAGAAGGAGAACGCGGCCGCGTCACCGGTCGAACCGGCGACCGTCCCGTTCTGCCGGGCCCCGTGTGCCTGGGCGCAATCCTCCAAAAGGGACAGTCCGTGCTTCGCGGCGAGTTCCTTCAGCGGGGCCAGGTCCACGCACTGGCCGTACAGGTGCACGGGCAGCAGGCCTTTGGTCCGCTCGGTGATCG
>NZ_SDKL01000151.1:0-1114 GCF_004123125.1 Geobacillus sp. PK12 | reverse complement strand
GAAGGTATTTATAATGTTATACAAAGAACATCAATAAGAAAAAATGAAAAAATTATTCCTGTTGAAAAAGGAGTGATTGGAAAGATTATTAATGGTGTTTTTCAAAGCATAGAAAAGCAAACATATGAAGTAGATATTAAATCATATGGTTTATTTGCGCTAAATGAAAAATTAAACAATCATATCTTTAGAGAACTTTTAAATTTTTATGATTTTGAAGATGCTAGAAAATTATATGTTATAGCCTCTTTAAGAACTATGTTTTCAGATATTAAAAACGAACATTTAAAACATGAGTATGATACAAATTTTATTTCTGAAATATACCCAAAATGTGCACTATCACCAAACACTATCTCAAGTTTTTTAGAGAAAATAGGTAAATCTAGTTCGAAGATGGAAGACTTTATGAATAAAAGATTAGAAGAGTTTTCAAACCACTCAATAGTTATTGATGGTATGTTGAAAAACAATACATCAGAAACTAACATTTTCTCTGAAATGTCTAGAAAGTCTAGAACTAAAGGCGCTCAAAACTTAAACCTTATTTATGCTTATGATATTAATGCACAAGAACCTGTTGCTAGTTCTGTTTACCCAGGAAATATGCTAGATTACACTGCTTTTAGAGACTTTTTAAGAACTTATAAGATTAAAAATGGATTCTTAATTCTTGATAGAGGATTTGATGATAAAGAATGTAAAAACTTAATGAGAGAAAAAAATATTAAATATTTAATGCCCATAAAAATAAATCATACTTTTAAAAAATTTAATTTAAAATCTGGATTTAATTTCACTTTTACTTATGATGACGACACAATAAGAGCAAAGAAAATTATCATCAACAACAAATATTATCTTTGTTATAAATCAACCCTAACTGAAATGGTAGAAAAGAAAAATTTCATAAGTCGTGCACACAAAAAAGGTGCGTATGATGAAATTAAATTACTAGAAAGAGAAAATCTTTTTGGATTAATAATTTTTGAGTGTAATTATGATTTGGACTTAAAAGATATTTATGTCGCATATAAAAAGAGATGAGAAATTGAATTGCTTTTTAAACAGTTTAAAAATGTGCTTGAACAAAACGATGCAAATGTTCAAGGAA
>NZ_SDKL01000150.1:0-1146 GCF_004123125.1 Geobacillus sp. PK12 | reverse complement strand
TGTATAACGCGGTTGATGCTCGCTTCACACTGGAGGATTTTTACGCCAAGCTGGCGCTAGCCTACGGAAATAAAGAATAAGATCGTGGCGGAATAGTGCGGAAAGTACACCAATCTGCCACTACACGGAGTGGCTTGTTACGGTGAATGCATTTCCTATGATGGCCTTGGTGAAGCCACCAGAATGATGAACGCGGCAGGCGTTCATGTGGTGTTTATCGCGACCCTACCCGGTGTTATGGCTGTGTATTGATCGGCTTGGTGACGTCTCTATATCGCTTAATGCCAACGGCCACAGCCAGCAAGGTTAGGACGATAAAAAACACCATGGGGAGAAGGAACGTACTTGCTGACTCCTCGTAGACGACAGAATTTTCTTCATCAAAATACCGACCCAATTCATTGAATTTATTACGGTATGGCCAGTAAAGTATAAAGTAGAGGGAACCGAACAGGCTGGCCATTATGGTGGAAAATATGGCTGCGATGGCCAGCAAAATTTGTGAAAAACGCGGCATTCCTTTTTTGCACACAACAAACTCCTTAATGCGCCCCAATTGGGCTACAGTCGTACAGTAAAAACAGCATAATCTATCAATCGATTAAATGGGTCTTCCTCCCTTCCTTTACCGTGGGAGAGGAAAACAATGCCTTCCTCTGAGGCGATTGACAAGCCCTTAACTCTGCATTTCAAACCATGTGCTGAAAGTTTGTTCTTTTGATGATATCCCCATGAAAAATAGTCTATTAACTCTTTGGTATGATCTGATGCGCTCCGATGTTGGGATCTTGTTAAGGCACTAAAGAGTCATGAGCTAACCATTAGTGGGAAAATGGGACAACCTTCATACATTCCTCGATACGATTCATTACTTTTCTTTACCTTTGATCAAAAACAATATTTAGGATGCATCTTTTTGCTATTTATAGCACCGAGTAATGTCACGACAGTTGGTGTGGTTTCTGTCGAATGGATAACTAAAACGACCGCCGGCAGGCGGCTTAATTTGGACACAAACGCATGGTCAGGATAAGCATGTCAGTCTCCTATCTGTGGGGCATGGTAGCCAGTCTCTTTCTACTGATGCCAGCCTATTCCGCTGATGTTCCGGCGCCGTCGTCCCCCGCCCCAATAGAAGCAAGAAAT
>NZ_SDKL01000149.1:0-1366 GCF_004123125.1 Geobacillus sp. PK12 | reverse complement strand
TAAGTTAGTTTCCAATGCAGAATCTTTATCATTTAAGAACACGCTTAATTCAGCTTCAAGCTTGTTGAATGGAATTAATAAATGCAAGGCAGGGAGAGTGTTTGAATCAATTTTTTTCTTAATATCATTTAATTCATTAAAGCCTGTTTTATGCCAGTTTTTGAAAAATTTGAGTTGTTCTAATTGCTCAGCAACAACAACTGATTCAGCAAAAAGTTTATCTATTTCTTGATTTAGTTTAGTAATTTTTGCAGCACTTTCAGATTTGCCACTTAGTGAAGCTTTCTCGGATTTTTTACTCTTTAAAGAATCCTCAATCTTTTTCAAGTCATCAACATATTTTTTCTTAAGTTGGTCGTAAACTGACTGCGATTTATCACTGGCTTTTTCAAAAAATTCTTTAATTATAGCAAGCACGCGGTCAGCATATGATTTTAAAGTATCTGTTAATGTTTTAGAATCATCAAGTTTGTGATTTTTAAGCACTTCTAACAATGCACTTTTTGCAGTTTTCTCTCATTTGGTTTTAAATGCTGTCTCTCTAATTTGTCTTTTATTAATAGTTGTTTGAGTCTCTTTTAACTTTTTCCCAATAGCAGCTTCATCACCATGTTTTAGTAATGAATATCAGCCAGCATAATCTTCATTACTTAGTGTCTTAGCAATTTGCTTCTTGTTTTCTTCAACTAAATTAATGTACTCTTCAACTTTTTTATTCAAGTTAGCTGATGAGTTATTAAATGAGCTAATTAGCTTTTTATATGCATTTGCTAATTCACTGTTTTCTTTAACACTTTGTGAGCTTAAAAATCTTAATTGGTAGTCTGATAATTGCATCAAGAAGGTTGAGTTATATCTTTTTGCAATATTTTTCTTATACTCAGCAATATCTTTTTTAAGTTCATTAACTAAGTTGATTGCTTTCTGGAAATCAATTTTAGCATTTATAACTCTAGCAATTTTGTTTTTAATGTGGTCATCATTTTCGTCAATTTTATCTCTAAGATCTCTGATCTTTTTGCCTAGTTCTATTTCTTTTA
This sequence comes from Geobacillus sp. PK12, assembly GCF_004123125.1. NCBI lineage: Bacteria > Bacillati > Bacillota > Bacilli > Caryophanales > Anoxybacillaceae > Geobacillus > Geobacillus sp. PK12. Next base: position 326 of record NZ_SDKL01000149.1, on the reverse strand, counting down.
ATTTATCATCATCAGTTGACTTGCCTGAATTAATTTTTTCAATTAATTTTGAGCTTTCTGCAAAAAGTTTAGTTAGCTCAGTGAACTCTGCTTGGCTATGTTTTTTGATAAAACCATTAATTGTTTTGCCTTCTTCATCATTAGTGCCATTTTCATCACCTAAAGCTTTTGTTAAGTATTCTAAAACTACATCAGCATTAGAACTTCAAAACTCATCAAAATTCTTTTTGTTGGCTTTAGGATCTAGAACTTCTGAATATAGCAATGAAAATTCGTCAGGGAACAAGTCTTTGTTTTCAAAATAAGGCGCAACTAGTTTTTTAACC
>NZ_SDKL01000015.1:0-2202 GCF_004123125.1 Geobacillus sp. PK12 | reverse complement strand
ACGGGGTAGACGAACCGGTCTGGAACGGCCGGCCAGAGAAGGTGAGAGCCCTGTAGTCGAAACTTCGTTCCCTCCCGAGCGGATCCTGAGTACGGCGGGACACGAGGAATCCCGTCGGAAGCAGGGAGGACCATCTCCCAAGGCTAAATACTCCCTAGTGACCGATAGTGCACCAGTACCGTGAGGGAAAGGTGAAAAGCACCCCGGGAGGGGAGTGAAAGAGAACCTGAAACCGTGTGCCTACAAGTAGTCAGAGCCCGTTGATGGGTGATGGCGTGCCTTTTGTAGAATGAACCGGCGAGTGACGATGGCGTGCGAGGTTAAGCCGGAGAGGCGGAGCCGCAGCGAAAGCGAGTCTGAACAGGGCGTGTGAGTACGTCGTCGTCGACCCGAAACCAGGTGATCTACCCATGTCCAGGGTGAAGGCCGGGTAACACCGGCTGGAGGCCCGAACCCACGCACGTTGAAAAGTGCGGGGATGAGGTGTGGGTAGGGGTGAAATGCCAATCGAACTTGGAGATAGCTGGTTCTCCCCGAAATAGCTTTAGGGCTAGCCTCGGGNNAAGTGCACGTTCAGTGGAAAAGGATGTGGAGTTGCAAAGACAACCAGGATGTTGGCTTAGAAGCAGCCACCATTTAAAGAGTGCGTAATAGCTCACTGGTCGAGTGACTCTGCGCCGAAAATGTACCGGGGCTAAACGTGCCGCCGAAGCTGCGGGATGACCGTTGGTCATCGGTAGGGGAGCGTTCTAAGGGCAGAGAAGCCAGACCGGAAGGACTGGTGGAGCGCTTAGAAGTGAGAATGCCGGTATGAGTAGCGAAAACAGAGGTGAGAATCCTCTGCGCCGAAAGCCTAAGGGTTCCTGAGGAAGGTTCGTCCGCTCAGGGTTAGTCGGGACCTAAGCCGAGGCCGAAAGGCGTAGGTGATGGACAACAGGTTGAGATTCCTGTACCACCTNNATCCGGAAGTCCCCGATTTCACACTGCCAAGAAAAGCCTCTAGCGAGGGAAGAGGTGCCCGTACCGCAAACCGACACAGGTAGGCGAGGAGAGAATCCTAAGGCGCGCGGGAGAACTCTCGTTAAGGAACTCGGCAAAATGACCCCGTAACTTCGGGAGAAGGGGTGCTCTTTGGGGTGAAGAGCCCTGAAGAGCCGCAGTGAAAAGGCCCAAGCGACTGTTTATCAAAAACACAGGTCTCTGCGAAGCCGAAAGGCGACGTATAGGGGCTGACACCTGCCCGGTGCTGGAAGGTTAAGGGGAGCGCTTAGCGGAAGCGAAGGTGCGAACCGAAGCCCCAGTAAACGGCGGCCGTAACTATAACGGTCCTAAGGTAGCGAAATTCCTTGTCGGGTAAGTTCCGACCCGCACGAAAGGTGTAACGACTTGGGCGCTGTCTCAACGAGAGACCCGGTGAAATTATACTACCTGTGAAGATGCAGGTTACCCGCGACAGGACGGAAAGACCCCGTGGAGCTTTACTGCAGCCTGATATGGAATTTTGGTATCGCTTGTACAGGATAGGTGGGAGCCTGGGAAGCCGGAGCGCCAGCTTCGGTGGAGGCGGCGGTGGGATACCACCCTGGCGGTATTGAAATTCTAACCCGCACCCCTTAACGGGGTGGGAGACAGTGTCAGGTGGGCAGTTTGACTGGGGCGGTCGCCTCCCAAAAGGTAACGGAGGCGCCCAAAGGTTCCCTCAGAATGGTTGGAAATCATTCGGAGAGTGCAAAGGCACAAGGGAGCTTGACTGCGAGACGGACAGGTCGAGCAGGGACGAAAGTCGGGCTTAGTGATCCGGTGGTTCCGCATGGAAGGGCCATCGCTCAACGGATAAAAGCTACCCCGGGGATAACAGGCTGATCTCCCCCAAGAGTCCACATCGACGGGGAGGTTTGGCACCTCGATGTCGGCTCATCGCATCCTGGGGCTGTAGTCGGTCCCAAGGGTTGGGCTGTTCGCCCATTAAAGCGGTACGCGAGCTGGGTTCAGAACGTCGTGAGACAGTTCGGTCCCTATCCGTCGCGGGCGGAGGAAATTTGAGAGGAGCTGTCCTTAGTACGAGAGGACCGGGATGGACGCACCGCTGGTGTACCAGTTGTCCCGCCAGGGGCACCGCTGGGTAGCTATGTGCGGACGGGATAAGCGCTGAAAGCATCTAAGCGTGAAGCCCCCCTCAAGATGAGATTTCCCACCGCGTCA
>NZ_SDKL01000148.1:0-2156 GCF_004123125.1 Geobacillus sp. PK12 | reverse complement strand
GTTGTCTTTCCAACTCCCCCCTTATTGGAATGGAAAGTAAAAAAAGTCATTAATCTCCTTTATTGCTATATGTTAATTTGTAATTAGAAAGTAATTACAATATAATTATAAACTAATTAGAAACTAATTATAAAGTAATTAGAATGTAATTAGAATAAAGAAAAAGCCAGGATACTATAACTTGGCTTTTATAATGCTTATTTTGACATTAATTCTTTATTTAATCAATAGCTAATTTATTTAAATAGTATTTGTAATTAATAGTTCTTTAACTTTTGATGAAGTCTTGCTAATTCCACAAACATTAGTCTTATCAATTTCATTAATAGTTCAGTCTCTATAAAGCTCTTTTATAAAAGGTTCATTGTTATAACTGATAACTATTTTGGTATGTCCTTTTAACTTAGATAACATATTAAACAAGTCAATATGATCTTGCTTTGTAAAACTAGTTTTATACATTTGAGTTTTATTAAAATAAGGTGGATCAACATATAACTTTGTGATCTTGTCTTGACTATCTATAATATCTTGTAATAAGACTTTGTAATCACAATGAGTTATTTTAATATTTTGCAATATCTGGTTGTAAATGTTTAGTTTATCCAATCAGCCATTATCTAATCTTTTAATAAAGTAATCTAACCTTGCTTTAGTGTAGCTCTTTAAATTGCCTTCAAAGCTTAAGATGTTTTTTAGAGCATAAGATAAATCCAAGGGCAAAACATTATCATAATCATTAATAATAGTTTGGCAGTTATATAAATGCTTAGCATTAACTCCAACTATTCCTGAACCGCCAAATAAATCTAAAAATATATCTGATGAGTTTAACTCTAAGACATTAAATATATTTTTTAATAATCTATATTTAGACCCATAATAACTAATAACAGGCTTAATATTTTTCATTATTATAAACCCTATAATTGCTTTTAAAACATAATTCAAATATTTGTTTATTGTCTAAGTTATAGATATTAAATTTCTTAGAAACTTTCTTATTTTGCTTTGCTAAAGCATATGCAATGTTAAGTGTAATTGTTGTCTTTCCAACTCCCCCCTTATTGGAATGGAAAGTAAAAAAAGTCATTAATCTCCTTGTTTCTGTATGTGTAATTATAATTACAATCTATTATAAAATAATTAGAAAGTAATTAGCTACTAATTAGAATGTAATTAGTTTGTAATTATATTTTGTTTTGCATATGTATAAAAAAGCACAACAATACACATATAAAAAACAGGGTAAAACTACCTTTTTACTTTAGGTAACATAAGAAATATATGCACTTTTTAAATCGAATTGACTTATATATTTCATTAATATAAACAACAACTTAATTAACAAGCAATCATAAATTAATTACTGTCTATAGTTGTTGCAAATATACTTATTTAATAACCAATTTTAAGCACATAAAGAACAATTATTAGTGTTTTGCAATTATATTAGTTAGCTAGGAATGCAAAAGTTTTCATAATTTGGTAAAAAATTTATTGATAATTTAGCTAATTAAAGCCCTTTAAAAGTAATTACAGTGTAACTAGTAACTAATTACTAAGTACTTAGACTGTAAGTATAAAGTAATTACTTTGACATATATTTTTTAGTGAAAAGATATCTAAATAAGTTAAAAAACTAATTTGGATAATTTTCCTTTTTTATCTATAATAAAGGCATAAAGGGGAAATTATGCAAGAACTTTTTATGCTTTGAGACCAGCAAGCTGAAGAATACAAAAACAGTGCCGAACGTAAAAAAGAATATCATGTTGAACGTAAGATAACAAGAGTAATCATAGTAAAAGGCGAAGCATATTACTATACTCTATATATGTATAGACACAAAGTGACTAGAAAATGCTTTGTTTACTATCATAATGAGATATTAAAACATAATAAGAGACTTAAATATTACATTGATGATATAGAAAGATGCTTAAATGATAGGCTCTATGAACGTAATTACAAAAAATTAGGCAAAGTCAAAAGCAATAAAATACCTTATTATATTTATGCATATCATAGAAACAAAACCCCTATAAAACAGGCAAATATGGATGAATTAAAATGTCACAAAGATAAAGAATATGATGCAATTCAGATTGATACAGATGATTCATATTTTTATGCTAGAGTTAATGGATATAAAG
>NZ_SDKL01000147.1:0-1186 GCF_004123125.1 Geobacillus sp. PK12 | reverse complement strand
CACGGCCGCGACCGCGTCCGGCGACTCGCCTGGCGTCGCGACGGCCGCCCTGACCAGCTCCATGCCTTCGCCCCGGTGGCCGCTGAGCCACCAGTACCAGCCGGAGGCCGCCGCGAGCCGCATCGCCTCGGGCGCCTCACCCGCCGCGAGCGCGCCGCGCATCGCCGAACCGATGTTGTCGTGCTCGGAGTTGAGCTTGGCGAGCCATTCCAGCTGTTCCGCGCGGCGGAGCATGGGCTCCGCGGCCTCGGCGAGTTCGGTGAAATACGTGAGATGCGCGTGGCGCGCCAGTTCCGATTCCCCCGCTTCGGCGAGCCGCTGCGCCGCGTACTCCTTGATCGTGCCGAGCATCCGGTAGCGCGGTGCCTCGTCGCCCGCGGCGACCAGCAGCGACTTCTCGGTCAGCGCGGTGAGCAGTTCGAGGACCTCGTACTGCTCGACGGCCTCGCTGACGCACACCCGCTCGGCCGCTTCCAGACTCGCGCCGCCCGAGAAGACCGAAAGCCGGCACAGGACCGTCCGCTCGGCCTCGGACAGCAGCTCCCAGCTCCAGTCGACCATCGCGCGCAACGTCCGGTGCCGGGGCAGCGCCGTCCGGCTGCCGCCGGTCAGCAGGCGGAACCGGTCGTCGAGCCGGTTGGCGAGCTGGTCGATGGACATGGTGCGCAGCCGGGCCGCGGCCAGTTCGATCGCCAGCGGCATCCCGTCCAGTACCCGGCAGACGCGCGCCATCGTCGACAGCGTGCCCTCGTCGGCCACGAAATCCTTGCGCACCACGCGCGCCCTGTCGCGCAGCAGCCGGACGGCGGGGGAGGACTCGATCTCGCCGGGGGACGCGTGCTTGTCCGGCAGGGCCAACGGAACGACGTGCCACAGGGCTTCCCCGGTGATGCCGAGCGGTTCCCGGCTCGTCGCCAGGATCCGCAGTCGGCGGCATTCCCCGAGCACCCGGTGGGCGAAGGCCGCGGCCGATTCGATCACGTGCTCGCAGTTGTCCAGGATCAGCAGGACTTCGCGGTCGCGGATCGCGGCGATGACCCGGTCGGTCGGTTCGGCGCCGGTCGAGTCGCCGAGCAGCGCGTCCCGCAGGCTGAGCGCGGCGAGGGTCGCTTGCGCGATGTTGTTCCCACCCTTGTCGTCACCGTCCGGGCCGAGGGGGGCGAGTTCGACCAGCCAGGCCCCGTCC